>JBFELW010000044.1:0-9700 GCA_041551995.1 Paenisporosarcina sp. | reverse complement strand
TTGGAGTTCCGGTTGGATCACCATGTCTACTATCTTCTTTTTTTCATCCATAATTAATCTCCTCAAACTTACTGATTTATAGTGACAACTGTTAAACAATTGCCTATGACAGTGAAACACAAACCTACGATGCAAGAATACGCAGTTACTGTTATGTTTAACAAATAAGGATTATATTACTCATCAAGGGAGATAATCTAAAAAGAGAACTAAATTAGACATAAGGGTAGTGGTAATTGTGATAAAAGAGTTTAAATATGAAGATATACACTGTATAAAGGCTACTGTGAAGTTTTTAAAGTTTAGAATTAATGTTTACTTATACTTTGTTGATGGCCTACTTATTGACACTGGTCCTAGGCATGCGAAAAAAAGTTTAATTCCCATTCTCCAAAACCTACCCATATCTCAAGTTGCCCTTACACACCATCATGAGGACCATATTGGGTTAGGCTCGTGGTTAGAAACTCATTTAGACACACCGATTTATATTCATGAAACTGGGATTATTAATTGCCAAAAAGCCGTATCAATACCCTTTTATCGAAAAGTTTTTTGGGGGCAAAGTGAACCTTTTCATCCTGACCCTATCCCCTCATTTATTGAAACTGAACATTATAAGTTGGAAGTGATTCATACCCCTGGACATGCACATGACCATAGCGTCCTTTTTGATAGAGAAACAGGCTGGCTATTTAGCGGGGACCTATTTGTAGTTCCTCATCCTAAAAGTATGTTTTCGTTTGAATCTGTTCCAGTTTCCATACAATCCATACGAAAAGTCTTGAACTATGATTTTTCTACTCTTTTCTGCTCACATGCAGGTGTATTGGTTAATGGGAAAGAACATTTAGCATCCAAGCTCCAATATCTCGAAGACATCCAAGGACAAGTTTGGAATCTCCATCAACAAGGAATGAACGCAAAAGAAATTCAGAAAGAACTTTTTCCTAAGGTGCACTCGATGCATATTCTTTCCGGTTTTGAAAATTCACCATCCCATCTCGTACATTCTATTCTAAACAACGTGGAGAACTAACTTTTAGGATTTCACGTTTATGGTTTAGTGGAAATGTAAAGATTCTACTATTTTTTGTTACATAAAAATTGAACATGACGGGAGAGCGTTATGCATTTATTTAATGAAGTATTTATTCAAATTCTTATTTTACTCGCCATATCTATTACCGTTATTGCATTAGCAAGTCTTGTAAAGCAACCATATTCCATTGCTCTCGTGCTTGTTGGTCTTTTGTTGGGATTAACTGATATCCCAGTACTCGAAGAAGCAGAACAGTTTATTACGCAATCTAATGTATTTCAGGCCATTATTATCTCTCTGTTTTTACCTATTTTACTAGGCGATGCAACTCTTAAACTTGAGTTTTCTCTACTGAATCAACAGAGAAAGTCTATACTGGCATTAGCTTTTATAGGCACTTTTCTATCCTTTATTTTAATTGGCTTTAGTTCTTATTTCATTATTGGCTTGCCTCTAGTTGTAGCTTTTACGTTTGCTGCTTTAATGAGTGCAACGGATCCGATTAGTGTTTTGTCTATATTTAAATCTCTAGGTGTTTCTAAGAAGCTTGCTATAACCATTGAGGGTGAGTCATTAGTGAATGACGGAATAGCGGTCGTTCTTTTTCAAATTTCAACAGTTTATCTCATCACCTATTTAGAAATGGGAGTCGCCGGAATAGGAAGTGGATTCCTTCTCTTCATGAAATTCACTATTGGAGGCCTAGTCATTGGTTTACTACTAGGCTATATCTTCAGTCACTTGCTTCGTCCTTTTGATGATTATCCTTTAGAAGTTGCATTTTCAGCTCTATTATTTTTTGGTTCTTATTTTATTGCAGAACATTTTCATGTTTCAGGAGTTATTGCGGTCGTAGCTGGAGGTCTCGTATTCGGTAGCTATGGTGGGAAGATTGGAATGTCTAAAGAAACCAAAATAAACATCAATACGTTTTGGGATAGTATTACACAAATTGCAAATTCATTAATATTTTTAATGATTGGTTTAGAGATTCGTAATATCGACTTTGCGAATAAGTGGGGAATTATTGTACTCGCTATTATTATTGTATTGGTCGGACGTGCAATTGCTGTCTATACCAGCACATCATTAGTTAAGGAATTATCTCGGAATGAAAAACATGTTATTAACTGGGGTGGATTAAAGGGGAGTCTTTCTATTGCTCTCGCACTTAGTCTTCCTACTGATTTTCTAGGAAAAGAAACAGTTCTTTTATTAACATTTAGTGTTGTACTATTCTCATTATTAGTCCAGGGACTGACTATAAAGCCACTTGTTATGAAATTAGGTGTGCTTTCAAAAAAATAGAAAAGTGATTTGTTAAAGTTAGTCTCGTTATAGAACAAGGTTGATTCTATTAGCTTGGATGATTGTAGCGTAAAGTGCGAGATGTCACATTGTGTGGCATCGCCTTTCGTATTCAACAAATCCTGTTGGACGGAAGAGACTCATGAGTCACCCGCGAAAAGCGAATATCTTGTAATGAAAATCAACAACCAAGTTTAACAGTGCCTAAAGTTAAAAAGATTACGTTACTAGTTTAATGAAATAGAGGTGTACCTATGCTTTTTAATGGTTGGGAAGTGATTGGAAGAACTTTGGTAGTAGGGGTTCTTGCTTACATCGGTTTAATTTTGTTTCTTAGGGTGTCGGGGAAGCGAACTCTTTCAAAAATGAATGCGTTTGACTTGATTGTAACTGTCGCTCTTGGTTCGATTTTAGCTACGATTCTATTAAGTAAAACAGTTGCTCTTGCTGAAGGTATGACCGCTTTTTTTGTACTAATCGCTATGCAATATATAATTGCTTGGCTGTCAGTTAGATCAAAGTTTGTTAGTAAAATGATTAAGTCCTCTCCAGAACTGCTCTTCTATGAAGGACAATTCCTCAGAGATGCGATGAAAAATCAGCGGATTCTTGAAGTTGAAATTCTCCAAGCAGCTCGAACAAACAATGTAGATTCAATGAATCGGGTTAAAGCGGTTGTAATGGAAACAGACGGCAGTATATCAATTATTAAAAAATCTGAGGAAGAACAATATTCTACTTTGTCCAACTTAGACACACCAAAATGAGTTCTTACCCATTAAAAACAGACCATCACAATTAATTGATGGTCTGTTTTATTGTTTCGTTTAGACTGATTGTTTGTTACTCTTCTTCTACATCTTCTTGAGCTTCTTTGAATGCCAGGGATACTTTTTCAAATTCCTCATCAGTTTGAAGAACGGACAACTCATTGTCCTCTTCTACTCGTAGAAAGAAGACATCAACATCTTCAACAGATTCGTCTTGAGTTTCTTCCGCAAAACCAACAGCTGCATATTCCGTTCCATCGATACTTAGTATGCCTAGCACTTCAATTTCTTGCTCCTCATCATTCTCATCGAACAATACGAACATGCTACCCACTTCTATTTTTTCCATATTCCAATTCCCCTCCTGTGTCTTTTATGCTTCCATTTACTCGTGCCTATTTCCTAGTAATACCACACAGTGTTTTTTCAAAACCTTATTCCTTAAACTTTCCTAGGGTTTTTGTCATCCTGTAGTCCAAGGATAGAGGCACTGCTATAAAAAGCTTACACCATTAAATGAGCGATTACTCATAAAAAAGGAGTCTATTTGCCTTTTACTCATACTTCTAGTATTTCTAACTAACTTATTTTCATTCATTTTTCTGTTTTATTTAAAATATAGATTCACATTGCTTTATAGTAGTTGGTATTATGGAAAAAATGATGAAGACACTTCCTCTATTGTTGCTAATTGTTATTGAGATGCTACCAACCTCTTGACTTGCTGCAACACTGCTCTCAGCAATTGACTGGACTTCAATTTCTTGAACGATTTCCCCATATACTTCGTCCATGATTTGACCGCCTCTGTTAGTATTTTCACCTTTACAGTTACGTCAAGAATAGTCTCTTTAATTCCCTCTTACTTGACTACGGCGTCTTTCTAGCCCGCTTTTCCTTTGAAGTCTCGCAAACTCATCTAACAAATAAGTAAATAAAAAGCACGGAGCATATTCATAAAATGCTCCGCACATATAAAATTACATCAGGAGTTTATATTTATTCAATCAATTTGATTTATCAAGCGCTTTCCAAAATTCCTTGGCAATCACTTCGTAACCATCAAGACTTAGGTGTATGTCTTCAGGATTTGGAATATAATGCATTGGATTTTCAGCGATTACCTCTGCGGTTGGAACAAACACATCTCCATTAAAGAGTGTTGCTGCTTCAATTGTGTCGTTTAATCCTTGCATAATTGGTATCAACTGAGCTTGTTGTGCTTGTGATAAATACGGAAAAGGATTGTAATACCCCATTACATAAACATCGACATCCGGATTCAACATATCAATTGTTTTTAATATAACCATTAAATTTTGACCGACAGTACCGATAGCGCCTGGTGCATTCTGTGGGTTATTCAGAACGCCCAGAACATCATTAGCACCGATATTAAGCGTGATCATATCAGCAGATATAATTTCAGCTTTTACTGCATTGTTATTTAAAATTTCATTCAATAAATGGGCTGATGTATAACCAGGAACACCGAAATTCATAAAGTCAACTTCATACTGTGACTGCTCCATTCGATTTGCTAAAAAGTCTGCGTACCCTAAGCCTATTCTTTTATAAGGTGTTAGTCCTGCTGCAAGTGAATCTCCGAGACTAACGTACTGAATATCTGTTTTCTTTAATGGTTTCGCAGAACTCAACGTTGGCGTCGTTAAAACGAGAGTTGCAACAAGCATGAAACTACATATTTTTTTTATAGTGCCTTTCAATATTCCATCTCCTATTGGTTTGTAGTAGCTATATATTCATTAATAGCTATTAGAATATATGAAAGAAGTCCAATATTATGCTTTAAGTCTAGGTGAATATCTTTGTTAAACTACTGTTTTTATTTCGTAACAGTGATTCGCCCATTATCTGTTCTTAATTTAATCAAATGCTCTCCCTTACCATAACTTGCGAAGGTGTCTTCGACGCCAAAAATAGTAATTTTACCATTATCCGTTTTCGCTTCAATTGTTGCGTTAGTAGGCTCAGATTCTGTTAGTATTTCTATTCTTCCATTATCTGTTGTTAATTCAATTGGCTGATTTAAATGTTTAGTGATTAAGGATATCCTTCCATTATCCGAAGTCCCTATAATTTCACCTTCAACATGTTCCAAGATAATTTTACCGTTGTTCGTATTCGCCTGAATGGTGTTAGACTTTACATTTTGCAATCGTATTTGCCCATTCATTGTTTCTACCATAATGTTTTCAGCTTCAATATCTTCAACACTGATACGTCCATTGTCACTCTTAGCTTCAATTTTTTTAAATTGCTTCTCTGGAAGACTAACGATTATTTTTAAATCATCAAAATTAAAGCCAAAACTAAAGAAGAATTTGCGTTTCTCTTTAAATTGAACGTACAGTGTGTCACCTTTTACATCGGCTTTAAAAGTGATTTTTGAGTTCTTATTTGTTTCGCCTGTATACTCCACTGTTGCTTCTGCGTTATTAGTTGATACAAATTCCACTGCCGTATTATTTGTAGATAAGTCAACGTTTGTAAATGAAGGATCTTCTATTACTACTTTATCGTTGCTCTCACCATAGACTTCATTCATTTTAGAAGTAAACATAAAACCACCTCCTACCACTAACAATAGAACGACTACTATTAAGATCATCTTGTTTTTAAAAATCATCTGTTATTAAACCCCTTTTTTTAGATTGTAATATACGCATTCGGTATGAATTCATTGCCGCTTCTCCGAGTTGGTCAAGCAGATTATAATTGGCGAACGCACCAACCACCGCTCCGATACCAGGTATCATTTGGAACATTTTCACCAAATCAATATAATCCCGATACTCCTGTTGGAATTCTCTCCAATCCATTTCAACAATTCCATATTTATGTTGTTCCCAGTTTTCAATAATTACTAATGTTTCTTTTCGTTTCTCTTCACTTGAAAAGGCCAACAGGAAAATATGCAAGATAAAGAGTCTTTCTTCGATATCATCTGTATCAAATCCATAGACAGTAGCTGCCTCAAACAAAAATTTCATCTTAATGGATAATAGCAATGGGAAATCAGCGAGTCCTAGAAATATGCCTCCAGCTCCGGTTCCCGCGCCTTCAACTCCAGCTATTTTTTTGAAAGACGCCAACTTTTCTTTTAAAAGCTTATCTTGCTCGTAGAGATTTAATTCTTTACGTATTCGTTTTTTAGTTGTCATATTCGAACCAACAAGTGTTGCTTTCACCATGTTTTTAATACTTTCTGTCATTACTTGATGAACTTTTTCTGGAATAAGACCATTTATTTTTGTTTGGGCACGCTTGGAAGTACGGCTAAAAAATCCAGAACGTTTAGTCATCTTCTGTTTCCAATAAACAAGTTCTTGTTCGACTTTCAGCGTATAATCAACCATAATCCCTTCCCCTTCTGACAACCACAATCAAATCCCATTACATTTAGTTTACCTTATTTGAAAAACATTCAAATGGACCTAGGAGGTGTTTATTTCTAAGCCTTGAGACGTAGTATTCTCAATTCTTGAATTATGGATTTTTTCTTACCTACAAAGAACATTTAGTATATGTCTACGAAAAAAGTATAGAAGAAAAAGACCTCGCAACCAATTCTGTGACTGATGAGAGGCCTTCTCTAATATTGAAAAATCTATACTAAAGAAACACTAGTGTGGAACTTATTTCATTCAGATGGTCCTGATCTACCCATAAGATAAAGTAATTATAGCTGTTGCCTCCAATTTGAATCGGTGTTGGATACCTTACGATTAGAGCGGATTGACCTTCCATTTCTGGTGGCTGGTCTTCTGAAGGATAAATAAAACAAGCTTCTTGCTGTTGGATTTGTGTTTCAATAATACTAGGTTGGGAACCGTAAGGATTGAGTTGGTGCAAGGCTTCATTCCGGCAAATTTCGTTCATCGTTTCTTCTGAAAAAATTGCTGAGATTTGAAAAAAGCCATCTGGACCTTCATAAATTTCATCTGTTACTCTTTCCCAGTCGAAAGGATATCGGAATTGAACCTTATAGACTTGACTGGTATAGGTCTTTTTCAAAGCGACAATTGGCGTAGGCGACCATTGTAAAGATGTAATGAATGCTACTTCTCTTAATCGAATTGGAACAGGATGCAATAAGTCAATCATCCACATTTCACTAGCCGTTCCATTGGTACAGTCCGACAGATAAGCTATTTTCCGACCATCTGACGACCATGTCACGGGAGTGGCAAAACAATTTGAAATGGCTCTTGTCAGGTCGTTTTCCCCTCGTCTCCCAGTGGTCTTAATTAGTGAAAAATATCCAACGTCTTCAAAGGCAGTAGCACTGTAAGCAATCTTCGAAGAATCTGGAGACCATACTGGAAAATAATTTTTAGCAAGAGGACCTCCCCTCACTTCAAATACACTTCCCGTGGAGATTTCTAATGTGTAGATTATTGAGATGCTAGCACCAGGTGTTGTATAAAGGACATACAATCCATTAGGGGAAAGTCGAACATGATTAAGTAGACCACCTGTATTTTGAGTGATCTGCTGTTTACTTGTGCCATCCGTTCGAATCCGGTAAAGCTGACTGAATCCAGAAGCATCGGACGCTTGGAAGAGCAACTCTGTTCCACTTGGAAACCATTGAACATCAGTTGCACCAGGTTGATTTATTTTTTGATTTTGATGTGTCTCTAAATTGTACATAATTACTTCATTCAGTTTCGTATAAACAAGTTTTTGACTGTCTGGTGACCAGCTTAAATAAATACCTAAGCCTTCAGTAAATTGATCAATACGGCTAATTGTACCTTCTAATAAATGGAGGACATACAGAATTTTATTTTTTCCAACAAATGCGATTCTTGTACTATCCGGTGACCAATAAGGAACCGAAAATGATTCTCCAAAACCAGTTGTAAGTTGGACATTCTCTCCATTACTAGGGTTATAAAGCCATAAATCATAATCTCCCCCAACGTTAGATATATAGGCAATTAAACCTTGATCCCCAGGAGGTGCATAAGGAATGATTAACCTCATCCCAGGGTATATCGTATTCGACGGAAGCTGGTTGACCGCTCTAATAAGTTCTGGATTAGGAAGTCCCCTTGTTACTACGTTAAAACGCGAAGCGATTTGAAATAGTGTGTCACTCGGTCGAACAATGTAAAAAGAGTTTCCAGGAGGAATCTTCAACAGTTGATCCACTTGTATGACATAAGGTGGAAGAAGTTCATTCGCTTCAATTATTAAGGATGGTGGAACACCAAAAAGTTGAGAAATACTAAAAACTGTCTCTCCCGCCTTTACACGTACGATATCAACACCAGGAGGTACGGAAAGCAGTTGTCCTATATAAATCGTGTAAGGGGCTTTCAAATTATTAGCAGCAATTAAGGACTCAACAGGTAACGCCCACCGTCTCGCAATATAGTACAGTGTGTCCTCAGGATGCACTGTGTAAAAAGTTTGCATGTTTAACCCTCCGATATTAATTTTTGAATGATGGTTTTTCATCGAATACTATTAACCTATCGCAGGAAGGTGGAGATAATGCTTGGAACAAGTGAATTTAAAAACAAAAAAGACTACCTCCCATTTTCATGAGAAATAGTCTAGATGCTGAATTTTTTATCCTCGATATTTTATAGCTAATCCTTTTAGGAAATTCCTAGCGTATCGATCGCCGCACTCTTTATAATTTTTGTGTCCTTCTTTCCGTAATAAAGCGCTTAGTTCACCTTTTGTTACAGTAACTCCTGCTAATTCTAATATATTAAGCATATCCTCACTGGTTAATTCAAGTGCTATTTTCAATTTCTTGAGCACTAGATTGTTCACTCTTTCATTCGTCAGTGCTGGTCTTTCAGGTTGTCCTGGTTTGGGTTCTTGCTTGCCTCGTTTGAAGGTAATAAAGCCATTTAAAAATGACTCCAACATCGTATTATCACACTTGATATTTTCTTCATTTTCATTATCCTCATCAAAGTCATCGAATTCATCATAGTAGTCGTCCTTTGACTTAGTAAGTACCAGCAGTACTTCTTCTTTTGTTAATTCAATACCACCAAGTTTAAATACCTCTACCATATCTTTATTCTTTATATCTAGAGCATATCTGAGTCTAATTAAAATATCATTATTGTCCATTTGTAAACCTCCTATAACATTGCTTATCGAGATAGCTTCTTTGTCTTTAGTATTCCCTAAGTTATTATGTGTATTTATCATGTTTATTAAAATCAAATTCAATCCTAATAATAGCACATTAAGAAGGTTTTTCATGCTTTAGAAATGGATTCACTTCTGAAGTTTCAATTTCAAATTCCCTAAGAAATGACCAACATTAAAAAAGACCACCTCTTTTTTCAAGAAGTAGTCTCTAACCTTTATACCAAGGATGTGTTTGAGTTCTCTACTACTAAGGGCAAGTACACATCCCTGATGCTCCTTAATGATTTTAAAGCTAATCATTAATCCCAATCCAGTTACTTTTTCACTTTAGACCAAGGGAAATGAAGTTTAAAATCTGAATATCACCATTATTTTCTTAGTACATAATTTGAAACAAAAATAAAAACTAAACAGTCGGTTTTATTGTTGACAT
>JBFELW010000043.1:0-9795 GCA_041551995.1 Paenisporosarcina sp. | reverse complement strand
CAGTGGATGCTCCTGTTCAAGTAGGAAGTGTACTGATGGAAAACAGTACAGGTAGAATCTTAAGTTTCATAGGTGGTCGAGACCATAATCTAGAGGCTCAAAACCATGCAACCTTTGCCTACCGACAAAATGGTTCTACCATGAAGCCGTTACTTGTTTATGGGCCAGCTATTGAATATGGAGTTATCGGTGCAGGTAGTCCAGTTGTCGACGTCAAGCTTCAAGACTACATTGCTGGAAATGGAATACCTTATGAGCCTTCGAACTATTTGAAAGACCAGGAATTAGGAATAATTCCTGCACGCCAAGCACTCGCTTCTTCCCAAAATTTAGCAGCTTTAAGATTATATAATCAAATTATTGATAAGAGACCTGCTGAGTTCTTAAACAAACTTGGGTTTTCTCGATTAATAGAACAAGATTATCATAATCTTTCTACTTCCATTGGTGGTATGTATAATGGTGTAACAGTTGAGGAAAATACGAATGCATATGCTACATTGGCGAATGGTGGCCAATTCATCGATTCATACATGATTGAAAAAATTGAAGATGCTGATGGAAATACTATATTCCAACATCAGTCTGAGTCTGTACCAGTTTATTCACCACAAACTGCTTATATCGTGACAGATATGCTAAGAGATGTGTTGAATGAAGCGAATGGTACTGGTAATCGAGCTAATAGTGAATTGAAATTTAAATCTGATTTTGCAGCAAAAACAGGAACAACAAATAAAGCTCATGATGTATGGTTTGTAGGGTATAACCCTTCCATTACACTCGGCGTGTGGCTAGGATACGATACACCTACTGATTTAAACATTCAAAACGGAAAGTATCTACAGCCTGGAACACGAGTTAATATGTTGTGGGCACGCATTATGAACAGTACGTATGACGTTAATCCTGAACTTACAGATCCTGAGGTTGGATTCAAAGCACCAAGTGGTGTAGTCTCGAGATCATTCTGTTCTATTTCTGGACTTGCACCTTCAGAAGAATGTTCAAAAGCTGGGTTAGTAACTTCAGATCTATTTAATGCGAATTCTTATGTTCCTCAGAAGCCAGATGATAGCTTTATTTCTTCATCTTATGTAATGATTGAAGATAAACGCTATCGTGCTCTTCCTTCAACACCCATGGAATTTGTAGTTGAAGGTGGCATTGGAGTTAATGAAGATTTCATTAAACGAATGTTTGGTTCGATTAAAGGTGATCCTAGCAAGCTCTTCCCTAAAGATTCAAGCTTTGCTGACCGTGTCGTTTCAGAAGATACATTTGAAGCAGATGGGGCCTCCCCAGCAGCTGTTTCAGCGACGTTATCTGGAACTAGCTTAACATGGAGTAAATCTGCCTCCACTGATGTCGTTGGATACCGTATATTCCAGCGTTCAGGAAGTAGTAATGTTCGACTAGCTTCAATCCTTGAATCTAGTGAGTATCAATATTCAGTAAATGGACCTGGTGAGTATTTTGTAGTAGCAGTTGATATTACGGGTAAACAATCTCCCGCTTCAAATCTAGCTATTATAGATAAACCAGAACCTAAGCCAGAACCTAAACCAGAACCTAAACCAGATCCAAAAGATCCAGTTAAACCACCTAAACCGAAAGATCCACCGACAAAACCACCTGGTGATCCGGAACCGCCAGTCGAAGGTGATCCAGAACCACCAGGTGAACCCGATCCTTCACCACCTGTTGATGAAGCATAGGATATAAAAAAGCTGTACGGCACATCGTTTTCGATGCGTCGTACAGCTTTTTACTTTTAGTCTTCCATTGTCGATAAATCACCTGTAGGTAAATCAAGTTCCCAAGCTTTTAAGACACGGCGCATAATTTTTCCGCTTCGTGTTTTTGGTAATTTATCTTTAAATTCGATTTCACGAGGAGCAGCATGTGCTGCTAATCCTTTTTTCACAAATTGCTGAATATCTGCAATCAGTTCGTCTGAAGGCTCAATACCTTCTTTTAGTGCAACAAATGCTTTAATGATTTCACCTCGAATTGGATCAGGCTTTCCAATAACGCCAGCTTCAACTATTGCTGGATGCTCAAGTAATTTGCTTTCTACTTCAAAAGGTCCTACTCGTTCCCCTGATGTCATGATGACATCATCCACTCTTCCTTGGAACCAGAAATAACCGTCTTCATCCATGTATGCCGAGTCGCCGGAAACATACCATTCGTCATTTATGAAATAAGATTGATATTTTTCAGGGTTGTTCCAAATTTGACGCATCATAGATGGCCAACCTTTTTTAAGTGCTAAGTTCCCCATTTGGTAGGGTGGCAATACTTCTCCATGATTATCGACGATGGCTGCTTCAATTCCAGGAATCGGTTTCCCCATCGAACCTGGTCGAATCGGTAAGCATGCATAATTGCATATCATCTGAGCACCTGTCTCGGTCATCCACCATGTGTCATGAATTCGATGGTTAAATACTTGTAATCCCCATCGAATAACTTCTGGATTTAAAGGCTCTCCTACGGATAATACGTGACGTAATGAAGATAAGTCATATTCCTTAACTAATGCATCTCCTGCTCCCATTAGCATTCGGAAAGCTGTGGGAGCACTGTACCAGATGGTTACCCCGTACTCTTCAATTGTCTTGTACCAAGCATCTGGTGAAAATCTACCGCCAAGAACCACCATCGTCGTTCCTGTTAACCATGGTCCAAATATCCCATAAGATGTTCCGGTAACCCAACCTGGGTCAGCTGTACACCAATAAATATCTTCTTCATTTAAATCAAGTACCCATTTAGCTGTTTGATAATGTTGTAACATGGCTTCTTGGACATGTAAAACACCTTTAGGTTTACCTGTTGATCCGGAAGTATAGTGTAAGACTAAACCATCTTCTTTAGATAGCCATTCCACTTGGAAATACTGGGAGGCAGTTTCTAAGTGTTTCATAAAGTCGACGGTATTCCCGTTTTCCTCAATGTTTTCACCTACAAGTACAACAGTTTCTAAATGCGGTAGTTTGTCTACTGGAATTCTACTTAATAATTCAGGTGTTGTGACAATGACTTTTGCCTCACTATCAACTAACCGGTCATAAACCGCACCTTCCATAAACGCTTCAAATAACGGTCCGACAATAACACCCATTTTAAGGGCACCAATCAATGAAAAATAAAGTTCAGGGGATCTTGGCATAAAGATGAACAAGCGATCGCCCTTCTCCAAATTTGTATGCGTTTTCAAAACATTAGCAGCTTTATTCGTCCACTTTTTCATTTCATTAAAGGTATACGATGCTTGACGGTTTCCATCTTTATAGTATAGGGCAACCTTATTTTTTCTGTACGAGTTCGCATGTCGGTCAATTGTTTCATGAGCCATATTTATTCGGCCAGTCTCATACCAACTAAACTCTTTCTCTACCTCAGACCAATCAAAGTTGGCTGCAGTTTCATCATAGTTTTGGAGTAAGTAATCTCCTTGAACGACAGGAAGTTCTTCAAGTTTCATTTCTACCACCCTTTCGAATACGATACAAGTATTAGTTTACAACAAACAGAAAATAAATAGCGAATTATTTTACTTTTACGAAAATTAGTGCATGAAATACTCGAAATTGTTTTCCTCTTTTCTAAATCATGTATAATAGAACATATTCTCAAACTTTTCAGGTGGTGCACACATGGAACATATAAAAACGTATAATGCCATGGAGATAAAAACAAAACATGGTAGTCTGATTCTCGAAGGGCCTATATCTTCGGCAGACATTGCTCGGTTAGACTTTCATGAAGATTTGGTCGCATTTAGACCTCCCGCACAGCAACATAAGGCAATTACCGAAATTGCCAAATTGCCTGAGGGACGCATCCTTATAGCAAGAGATAATTTTACTATTGTTGGTTATGTTACATTTTTATATCCTGACCCTCTGGAAAGATGGTCAAAAGGTCAGATGGAGAACTTAATCGAATTAGGAGCAATTGAAGTAATACCTAAATACCGTGGTAGTGGTGTAGGAAAAGGATTGCTTAAAGTTTCCATGATGGACGATGCCATGGAAGACTACATTACAATTACAACAGAGTATTATTGGCATTGGGATTTAAAAGGGACAGGACTAAACGTTTGGGAATATCGGAAAGTCATGGAGAAAATGATGAATGCAGGGAATCTTGAATATTACGCTACAGATGATCCTGAAATCAGTTCCCATCCAGCAAATTGTTTAATGGCTAAAATTGGGGAAAGAATCGATCTAGAGTCTGTTCAACGATTTGATCAGCTACGATTTATGAATCGGTTTATGTACTAACTAATTAAATAACTCATTATGTGGAATTAAAGGAGCGAGTACCTCATGATTGTTGAAGAAATGATGAATACGGACGTAATAACCTTACAACCTACTCATACAATCGATGATGCAATTAAATTGTTAAGGGGGGAAAAGATTCGCCATTTGCCAATTACTGATACTTCAGGGCATGTGGTGGGTATAGTCTCAGATCGAGATATTAAAGAAGCAACCCCATCTTCCCTCCTCCAAGGAGAATTAGGGGCTATTAAGTCAATCTTTTTAGAAGATATTATGACGAAAAACCCTATTGTGGGTCATCCATTAGATTTCGTTGAAGAAGTGGCGACTATTTTTTACGATCAAAAAATTGGTTGTTTGCCAATTGTTAGCAAAGAAAAATTAGTCGGAATTATTACTGAAACAGATCTTTTATACAAATACATTGAACTAACTGGTGCACATCAACCAGGCTCCCATATTGAAGTGAGAGTGCCAAATAAATCAGGTATGTTATTTGAAGTATCAAAAGTGTTCAATGATCACAAAGTTAATGTTTTAAGCGTTCTCGTTTATCCTGATTTTAAAAATGATGCGAGCAAAATTTTAGTATTTCGAGTGAAAACAATGAATCCACTAGGAATTATTGAAGATATACGAAAAGAAGGTTTTGATGTTCTATGGCCAAACATGCCCGGAGTAAACACATAAAAAAAGATGCAGTCTATATTTACTCCGAAGACCAATTGGAGTATAAGTTTTCTGATTCACATCCGTTTAATCAAAAGCGATTAACGTTAACAACTGATTTATTGAGAGAAATGAATGCTTTAACAGACGATGATATTGTTCAACCTAGAATGGCAACTGATGAAGAATTACTCTTAGCCCATGATGAACGTTATTTAGACATGGTTAAAAAAGCGAGTAAGGGTCTGGTAACTGTCGCCCATACGGAAAGTTACGGGATAGGTACCGATGATACACCGATTTTTCCAAATATGCATGAAGCAAGTGCCTTTCTAGTGGGAGGGACTTTAACAGCGGTTGACTATGTGATGGAGAACAAAGCCTCCCATGCTTTAAATCTTGGTGGTGGACTTCATCATGGCTTCCGTGGTCGTGCTTCTGGTTTTTGTGTATATAATGATAGTTCGGTTGCAATCAAATACATACAAGAAAAATACAATGCACGTGTCTTATACATAGATACTGATGCGCATCATGGGGACGGTGTGCAATGGAGTTTTTATGACGATCCAAACGTTTGTACCGTCTCAATTCATGAAACGGGAAGATATTTATTTCCAGGAACAGGGAACGTAACAGAAAGAGGTACTGGTGAAGGTTACGGTACTTCCTTTAACTTACCGATTGATGCATTTACAGAGGACGATTCTTTTTTAGAGTTATATAGAACAGCCTTTAAGGAAATTGCTGAACACTTTAAACCAGATGTAATTATTAGTCAGAACGGTGCAGATGCACATTACTTTGATCCTCTCACCCATTTATATGGAACGATGAAGATTTACCATGAAATTCCGAAGCTTGCGCACCAGTTAGCACATGAATATTGTGATGGTCGTTGGATTGGAGTTGGTGGCGGTGGTTACGATATTTGGCGTGTAGTACCACGTGCATGGTCGCTATTATGGATGGAAATGAAGGGCCTAAAACTTCCAGAAGGAACATTGCCAAAAGAATGGTTGGAGCGTTGGAAAGACGAATCACCCGTACCTCTTATTCCGACTTGGATAGACCCTAGCCCTTTATACGAACCCATACCACGAAAAGCTGAAATTACTGAAAAAAACCAAAAGGTGTTAGAAAAAGCACTTTATAGTATTCGTACTCATCATGATTAAAATAAAAAAAGGAATTGTCTACTAATAAAATTCGTAGTCAATTCCTTTTTGAATGCTATTTATTTTAAACTCTTTAAAGACTGTCTCTCTTCTATGCGATGAGGCAAAACAACGGTCTTTTCGTTAATTTGTTCCTTATTCATATATTTAGTTAACAGTCGCATGGAAACTGCTCCAATATCGTATAACGGTAATACAACACTTGTCAGCGTTGGTCGCACCATTCGAGCAAGTTTTGAGTTTTCAAAACTTATGACTTCTATATCTTCTGGAACAACCATTCCTTTATCTTGAGCACCGTGAATTAATCCAATGCCCAGTTCATCATTCCCCGCAAAGTAAGCCGTAGGAGGATTTTCGAGCTCTTGTAATTTATTAAAAGCATCTAGCCCATCAGTATAGGTTGAATTACTTTCAACAACTAGAGTTTGATCAATATTAATTCCTGCATCGCCCAAAGCTCTTTCATAACCGGTGTATTTAAATGCTCGATTAATTGTAGATGAGAGTGAACCTGAAACAAACGCTATTCTTTGGTGGTTGTTTTGAATGAGTCTAGATACTGCTTCATATGCAGCTTGATGATAGTCTATATTAACAGAAGGGTTTCGGTTAGTTGCATCTATTGTTCCCGCTAAAACAATTGGAACTGGTGAACGTTCAATCATATGTAATAAATCATTTGTAACATGTTCACTCATTAACACAATTCCATCAACCTGCTTGCCAAACATTGTCTCTAACAACTGTAGTTCTTTATCCTCTCGTTGGTCAGAGTTTGAGAGAATGATATTATATTTGTACATGGTCGCAATATCCTCTACACCTCGCGCAAGTTCAGCATAGAAAACATTAGATATATCTGGAATAATCACACCAACAGTGGTTGTTTTCTTGCTAGCCAAACCTCTCGCCACTGCATTTGGACGATACTCTAATCTTTCAATTACATCTAATACTTTTTTTCGAGTTGCTGGCTTAACATTTGGATTTCCATTAACAACACGAGAGACTGTTGCCATCGAGACATTGGCTTCCCGTGCAACATCATAAATTGTAATCGTCATTAATCGTTCCACTCCCCGCTCGTACCTTATCTTCTCTCATCATATAACAGTTTTCTGAGGTTTTAAAGCGTTACCTATTTTAGAAAGAAAAATACCGGTTCGAAAACTGAACCGGCTGTGAATTATAGATTTAAATCATAATTTTTCATGAATTTTTGTAAAGAATCATAAAACTCATCGAATTGCTGTAAATTCATTTGCTGCGCTGCGTCGGATAAGGCTACAGCTGGATCTGGATGCACTTCAGCCATTACTCCATCTGCACCTATAGCAATGGCTGCTTTAGCAGCCGGAAGCAATAAATCACGTCGTCCAGTTGAGTGGGTTACATCGACAAATACTGGTAAATGTGTTTCTTGTTTTAAGATTGGCACTGCTGAAATATCTAATGTATTTCGAGTTGCTTTTTCGTACGTTCTTATACCACGTTCACATAATATAATTTGATCATTACCTTGTGAAATAATATATTCAGCCGCATTGATAAATTCATCAATCGTAGCCGCCATACCACGTTTTAATAACACAGGTTTATTAATTGAGCCTACCGCTTTAAGTAGTTCAAAGTTTTGCATGTTTCGTGCTCCAATTTGAACAACATCAATATACTCTAGTGCTTCTTCTAAGTGAGATGGTGTTACGATTTCACTAACAACTGCTAAATTATATTCTTGAGCTACTCGCTTTAAGATTTTCAATCCTTCAAGTCCTAGTCCTTGGAAGTCATATGGAGAGGTACGAGGTTTATACGCTCCACCTCTTATCATTCTAAGCCCTTTATGCTGTATTGCTGCAGCAACCGTTGCCACTTGCTCATAAGACTCAACTGCACATGGACCAAATACGAATGAAGGAGAACCCTCCCCTATTCTTTCCCCATTAACGATCACGATTGTATCTTCTGCTTTCTTTTTACGAGACACTAATAATGCTTTTCGATGATCATCTTCTTGTAATTCTAATGCAGATTTAAAAATTTCCTTAAATATATGTTCAACTGTCGCTTGTGGTAGCGGACCGATATTATTTTCTTTTAATAAATTCAACATATGACGCTCTCTTAGAGGGTCGTATCTATTAACACCTTGCTTCTCTTTCACTTTACCAATTTCTTGTATAACTGCAGCTCGTTCGTTGATAAATCGTAAAATTTCTAAATTTAATTCATCAACTTTCGTGCGTAAGTTGTCTAAATTTTGATGGCTCATGCAGCAATCTCCTCTCTACTTCATACCAAAGTCTTTCAGCGAACTGAAATCTATGATACATTTTTAGATATTAACCTATTATAATACAATGACATTCAGAAAGTCACGTATTTTCTTTATCGCTTCAACGCGCGAAAGTGTAAGTGGTTTTTTGATATAAAGGATGTGCTTTCTATTGGCAGAAAAATTATTTGCATTAGATATTGGAACTAGATCTGTTGTTGGGATTATTCTAGAAGAAACGAACAATTCTTTTCATGTTGCTGATTTAGTTATTGAAGAACATAAAGAACGAGCTATGCTTGATGGGCAAATACATAATGTAGTATCTGTTGCGGAAGTAATTCGCTCCGTAAAACACACTCTTGAGAAAAGACATGGCCCACTACATAAAGTTAGTGTAGCAGCTGCAGGACGAGCCCTCAAGACAGAGCAAGCACTTGTCGAAATGGATGTTATTAATCGTCCGTTATTTTCAGAAGAAGATATTAGTCGTCTTGAGCTTGCAGCTGTTCAACAAGCACAACAACAATTGTTGGCAAGTGATAAGGAGAATACTAATAGTCATTACTATTGTGTAGGTTATTCAGTACTCTATTACAGATTAGATGGAGAAGAAATTGGGAGTTTGGTTGATCAACAAGGTTCTACAGCATCTGTCGAAGTAATCGCCACTTTCCTTCCAAGGGTTGTAGTTGAGTCGTTGTTATCTGCTTTGAAACGTGCAGATTTAGAGATGGAAGGTTTGACTCTTGAGCCTATTGCAGCCATTAATGTACTAATTCCCCCTTCAATGCGAAGACTAAATGTCGCACTTGTTGATATTGGTGCTGGGACATCTGATATTGCAATTACTGATAAGGGAACAGTGGTAGCTTACGGGATGGTTCCAACTGCTGGTGATGAGATTACAGAGGCCATGAGTGACCATTTTTTACTTGACTTTCCCTTAGCTGAAGATGCAAAAAGAATGATTAATGATTCTGAGGAGATCCGTATACAGGATATATTAGGATTCGACCAGTTCTTTTCAAAAGCCGAAGTCATTGAGGCTCTCCGACCTGCAGTTCAAAACTTAGCTTGTACAATCGCTCAAGAAATCATGCGACTAAACAACCAACAGCCTCCAAAGGCAGTTATGTTAGTAGGTGGTGGAAGTTTAACACCTGAAATAACCAAGCATTTATCGAGCGCACTAAATCTTCCTGAAAATAGGGTGGCGATTAGAGGAATTGACGCCATACAGTCTTTAACTAAAGCAGATCATGTTTCTTCTTCTCCTGAATTAGTGACACCAATAGGAATTGCTATCGCTGCTAGAAAAACACCAATTCATTATATGTCAGTTCAAGTTAATGAAAAAGTAGTGCGT
>JBFELW010000042.1:0-9816 GCA_041551995.1 Paenisporosarcina sp. | reverse complement strand
TTGTGGTGCTTTGTGTGATGAATGTTCATTGTTTCTTTATCAATGTGAGGTTCAAGTGCGTCATACGCGTAAGGTAATTCTGGTAATTCATAAGCCATTTTAATTTCCTCCTAAGCGATTTTAGTAAATGCTTTTACAATTAATAGCGTATCAAACTTATGTCAATGGTACAAATATTAACAACGCTATCTTGAAAGTTCAGCCTTTAGACTGAATATTAAACCACTAAAAAGAAGATGACGATCATCACTATTTGGACGCTACCTTTAGTCACAACTGATGTTAGAAATCCAATAACAGAACCAAAACCAGTTTTAATTGCTTGTTTAATAGATGAACGAGTAATTAATAGTTCTGCAAGAATAGCACCCAAAAACGGTCCTATTATAATTCCTAAGAATGGAATCACAAAAGGACCAATTAATAAACCAATTGTGCTTCCCCATATTCCAGCTTTACTCCCACCGTACCTTTTCACACCAAATGCATTAGCCATCATATCAGCCCCAAAGAGTAAAATAACAAATAGAGCTTGAATTACCCAGAACCACCAAGGTAAATCTTCAAATGAGAAAAACAAACCATAAATTAAGAACCCGCCTAATATAAAGATAACGGAAGGTATGATTGGATAGACAAGACCAATAAAACCAATAATAAAGCAGATAATGACAATACCCATACCAACTATTTCCATAATAAACCTCCAAAAAAAATTCTCCTCTTTATCCTGCTTTACATCTAGCTAGATGTAAAGCACGAGAGGAGATTTTTACGTGTTATGCTCTTTTTCCTAAGACCGCTTCCGCTATATTTACAGCATGGTCTCCGATACGTTCTAAGTTACTCACGATATCAACGAAGACCATTCCAGCCTGAGGTGAACAATTACCTTCATTTAATCGCATAATATGTTTTTTACGGAATTTACGTTCCATTTTATCAATTAAATCTTCTTGTTCAGCCACTTCACGCCCTAACT
Organism: Paenisporosarcina sp.; assembly: GCA_041551995.1. Classification (GTDB taxonomy): domain Bacteria; phylum Bacillota; class Bacilli; order Bacillales_A; family Planococcaceae; genus Paenisporosarcina. The sequence goes on along the minus strand of JBFELW010000042.1, from coordinate 8,834 downwards.
CAAGACTGCTTAAATCTAAGGCTTCTAAAGACTTTTGAACCGTTTCAATTGTTAAGGTAAACATTTCAGTCAAATCATCCATAGCATCATCTGTAATCTTCACACGATTTGATAATTGATAGTCAATTAACTCAATAACATTTTCGAAATGATCGCCTATTCGTTCAATATCCCGAACAGTCTCCATTAACATAATATGACGTGTTGAATCTGCATTAGATATTGACTCTGCTGAAATTTTCACTAAATAGTCAGTGATTTTTGTGTCTAAATTATTAATTGCTTGTTCTATTTGATAACCAGTTTCTGCGTGTTTTTTATTTCCCGTTTTTAAGTACTCAAATGACTCTTGTAGCCCCTGGACGCTAAAGTGACCCATTCGAAGAATTTCTTCTTTGGCTTGTCCAATTGCGATTGATGGAGCAGTATCTATAAAATGAGGATCTAAATGTTTTGGCTTATATTCAATGGTTACTTCTTCACCTGGTATTAATTTAGTTACTAGGTATGCCCATAAACCAATTAGTGGGAATTGAATAATGGTATTGGCTACATTGAATGTTCCGTGTGCAAACGCTATTTGCATTTTTGGTTCTAAGCCTAATAAACCAGTTAACCATTCTACATAGATAGTAAACGGAACTAAAAGGATGAGGAAAATAGCGCTTCCTACAATGTTAAATAGTACGTGTGCTGCAGCGGCACGTCGAGCTGCAATTGATGCGCCAATAGATGCTAAGATAGCAGTGATTGTAGTCCCAATGTTATCACCAAATAAGACAGGTAACGAGCCGTTTAAATTCAAAATACCTTCTGCATATAAGCCTTGTAAAATACCCACTGTTGCACTAGAACTTTGCACAATAACAGTGAATACAGTTCCAACTAAAACACCCAGCACTGGATGCTCACTCATACTAATTGTTAAGTCAATAAAGGCAGGGAATTCACGAAGTGGTTTCATTCCTCCACTCATTAACTCCATTCCTAAGAATAACCCACCAAATCCAAAAATAACTTCACCTAAGTTTTGTATTTGATTTTTCTTAAAGAAGAAGATTAGAAATGCTCCTAAGGCCATAATTGGCAATGCAGCTTCACCTACATCAAATCCAATAACAAACGCTGTAACGGTTGTTCCAATATTGGCACCCATGATTACACCAATTGCTTGGCGCAATGTCATAAACCCAGCACTTACAAGCCCAACCGTAATAACGGTTGTTCCTGAACTAGATTGAATAAGAATTGTTACGATAATCCCAACTAATACACCCATAAAAGGATTCGTTGTAAAACGATCTAATATTTCACGTAAACGGTCACCTGCAGCTTTTTGCAAGCCGTCACCCATGTATTTAATTGAGAACAAGAAGATCCCTAGACCTCCAATAAATTGAAACAGCATTTCCTGCCAATTAATTTCCACGTTTCGTATTCAACTCCTATTTCGACAATTTTCAACAATCTCCATTATGACTACTAACTTATGATTTTGTAAATATTTTTTTTTATATTTACAATATCTTAACAATCAACTTCAAATTGTTCAATTTTTGACATGAGGAACCTTTCTAAGAATAGTTCACTCATAGTATGATAACTATATAAAGGAGTGTTACTCATGCCCATTACCCAGCTTTTTATCAATTCAATTGTAAGTCCTAAGAAAATAGCTGCTTTTCGATTATTACCTATAGGTAAAGTCATGATCTACGTTTTTACCTTTATTGTTCTATTTACACTGATATCATTTATAGATTTTCTATCTGGTTTTGAGAGTGAGCAATCAACTATCTCCGGTTTACTTGAATATGTGAATGAAATGCGTTGGATTCTTTTACCGTTAGCTTTCATCATTCAGTTTATTATGTCTACTCTTATGGTGTTCACTCATATCAGTTTAATGGCAATGCTTGGTATGGTACTAATTAAAGTATTAAAACGACGAGGTGAGTATCGTCATGTATGGAGAACAACAGCATTTGCTTACACTTTGCCAACTCTATTAATTTTGTTATTCATGTCAATGTCGGTACCTGATTTAATTGCTATACTTTTCATTAACTTCCTATGCTTATTCTATTTATTCTTATCTATTCGCTATTATCCAAGGGCTAAGAAAGTATAATCCCACTACTTCCCTCATACAGTGAGGTAAAGGGAGGGATTTTCATGCGCGTTATCCTATTAGCATTAACGATTTTACTTCTATCTTATGTGATTAAAGTTGATATATTAAATGGAACAATCTCACGTGCAGCTTTTACTACAATAGAAGTTGAGTGTGAAGAGTCAAATGAATACGAGGTCTTACCTGTACAAGTACTTGAGGGTGATACTATTTTTTCTTTATTTTCCTTGCATCCTTCGACAATGTGGGTTAGTTTACCTGAACGATTAACAGCATTCTATTCAGAAAATCCACATTTGGTTAAACAAACTTTTCAACCAGGAGAAATTGTCAAACTCCCCATTTATGTGAATGTAGTAAATTCGTGTCAATAAATCAAACATAAAGTATCTTCCTTGTATTTTCCTTTGATTCACTGCTAAAATAAAGAATAGTGAAGGCTCAGTGCCCGAAAAGGAGAGAATGTTATGAGTGAAATTATTCACCGTTCAAAAACACGTCCCGTTCGTGTTGGTAATTTAACTATTGGTGGTAGTAATGAATTATTCATTCAAAGTATGACAACAACAAAGACTCATGATGTAGAAGCTACAGTTGCAGAAATTCTTCGTTTAGAAGAAGCAGGCTGCCAGATAGTGCGAGTAGCTTGTCCAGATGACCGAGCTGCCGATGCGATAGCTGAAATAAAAAAACGCATTAATATTCCTCTTGTTGTTGACATTCATTTTGATTATAAATTGGCGTTAAAAGCTATTGAAAACGGTGCGGATAAAATACGTATTAATCCAGGAAACATTGGTCGGCGTGAAAAAGTTGAAGCTGTTGTAAATGCAGCTAAAGCCAAAAACATCCCGATACGAATTGGTGTAAATGCCGGGTCTCTTGAAAGAAAAATTATTGAGAAATATGGATATCCGACAGCTGATGGTATGGTGGAAAGTGCATTGAATCATATTAAAATTCTAGAAGATTTAGATTTTCATGATATTATTGTTTCGTTGAAAGCTTCTGATGTTACTTTAGCCATCGAAGCATATGTAAAAGCATCTCAAGCATTCGATTATCCGCTTCATCTCGGTATAACAGAATCAGGTACTTTGGTTAATGGTTCTATTAAAAGCGCAGCAGGCCTTGGCGCTTTATTAAGCCACGGAATTGGTAACACGTTACGTGTATCTTTAAGTGCCGATCCCGTTGAAGAAGTAAAAGTGGCAAGAGAAATGCTGAAAGTTTTCGGTTTGTCTTCAAATGCAGCAACACTTATTTCTTGTCCGACATGTGGACGAATTGAAATTGACTTAATTACAATTGCGAACGAAGTTGAAGATTATATTTCAACAATTAAAGCACCCATTAAAGTAGCAGTCTTGGGGTGTGCAGTGAATGGTCCTGGTGAGGCACGTGAAGCTGATATTGGGATAGCAGGAGCACGTGGTGAGGGTCTCTTGTTTATGAAGGGTAAAACAGTTCGTAAAGTACCTGAAGCAACAATGGTTGAAGAATTGAAAACAGAAATCGATAAAATTGCTCAAGAATACTTTGATAATCAAGAAAAAGAAAAACTTCAAGTCTAAGGATGGTTATTCGAATGTCTTCTTATCGCTTTGGAATTGATATTGATGGAACGGTCACATGTCCCAAATCCTTACTACCACATATCAATAAGGCCTTTTCATGTAATTTAGTTTTAGATGATATAAAAGAATATGATTTAACAAAAGCTTTTCCAGTTTCATCCGAAGAATTTTTTGAATGGTTTAGGAATACGGAGGCTGAGATCTATGCATCCTCCCCCATTCAAGCCCATGCAAAAGATGTACTGAGTAAATGGAAGAAAGAACATGAATTGTATTTCATCTCAGCACGTGGGCAAAATGTAAGAGATGTGACATTAAATTGGTTTTTAGAACAAGAATTGCTGTATGATCATATTGAGTTAATTGGCTCACATGATAAAATTAAAACTGCTAAAAATTATAATATCGATGTGTTTTTCGAGGATAAGCATGATAATGCGGTTGGCATTACTGAAGAGTTAGGCATTCCTGTTCTATTATTTAATACACCATATAATCAAGAACCAGTTCCTAATGGTGTTATTCGTGTTAACACTTGGTTAGAAGCAGACGCTTGGATTCAGGCTAATTTTCTTTCATTAAAAGCGTGAGTTTTGATTCTCACGCTTTTTTTATTGTTTGAGTACAACCCACCCATTTTTTACAAACGTTATATAGCTCTAGATACTAACTAAACTAAAGAGTCTAAAGGATGTTATTTCATGAAACGATTAAGTGTAGTCATACCTATTATGATAATTGTTGCCTTTTTGGCCATGTGGTTTCTAGCCAAAGACTATGGTTCAATTCCACTTCAAACTCGAAACCTAATTGCTCTAGGCGGGGCACTACTATCTGGCATCATTTCTTATTTTTTATTACAAAAAGAAGCAGATCAGATTGACCCTAAGCCTAATAATGATAAATGAAAGTAAATTTTAATCTAATATTGTTGTTAAATTAAACCAAAAGTAAGACCAATCCCCTATTCAGAGGATTGGTCTTACTTTTTAATTTGGGATATGTTAAACGATAGTGTTATGGATACTTGTATGTAGGCATTGCGATAGAGCTCTGTTTCTATATCGTAATACTGGCTTAAAAACATGAATAAGTGATGCATCGCTATGATCTTTTTATACTTAAATTATTAACCTAACAGAACATTATATTAAAATTTCTATTTACATTCCGGACATTTTCCATAAATTTCAAATTTATGGTTATCAATTTGATAGGCAGGAAGTTTTTCTTCCATTAAATCCATAGGACACAAATGAATTTCTTTGATTTTCCCACAAGACATACATATAAAATGATGGTGATGATGGTCCGTCTCACATTGCATCCGGAAATGGCGCTCTCCTGATAATTCGGTTTCTTCTAAAATGCCCAATTCCACGAACGTGCTTAAATTCCGATATATCGTATCATAACTCATTCCAGGATAGTCTTTTTGCATAACATCCAATAAATCACGTGCCGTTAAATAACGATCATTTTCTACAAATAAATCCAATATTTGATTGCGTTTATCTGTCTTCTTAAACCCTTTAATTTTGAGAATTTCCCATGCTTTCGTCATATTCATGCATAAGTTCCTCCCTCATCTTTTGTCACAAACTGAAGCCAGATTTTTTTAGCAAGTAAGACGAACAACAATATACCGATAGAAGTAACAACTATGGTTCCTCCTGGTGCAATATTCATATAGAATGCAATGATTAATCCAATAATAACTGCCGCTTCACCAAATATCACAGAATAAACTATTGCTTGTTTAAATCCTTTTGCCAATCTCATACTTGCTGCCACTGGGAGCGTCATTAAAGAAGAAACCAACAAGATTCCTACAATTCTCATACTTGCTGCAATAACCAAAGCAGTAACAATCATGAAGATAAAATGTATCCATTTTGCAGGAATACCTGAGGCTTTTGCATATTCTTCATCGAACGAAAGCACAAATAATTCCTTATACAAAAAACCTAAAAACAAACATACGATAATGGCAATAATAAGAACAATCCATAAATCTTGTCTACTTACTGCAGAGACAGACCCGAATAAATAACCAAATAAATCAGCACTAAACCCATTTGCAAGAGATATAAAAATAGCACTAAACCCTATGCCTGAGGACATGATAATCGGAATTGCCAGTTCTTCATAATGTTTATATAATCTGCGCAATCTTTCAATTAAAACAGAACCGCTTATAGCTGCTACTATTCCTAAGTAAAGTGGGTTTAACAATGCGAAAAACGGAATTGATTGACTTAGAAATAAACTACCTGCAATACCTGCTAATGTTACATGGCTCAGGGCGTCAGCAATTAATGATAATCTTCTCACAATAATAAAAACCCCAAGAAGTGGAGCAATGAAACCTATAATAATTCCCGATGCAAATGCGTTTTGTAAAAATTCATAGTTTAATAATGCAGCAATCATAACGTTTCCTCACTTTTTTCATGATGAACTTTTCTGACAGAATGACCATACCAAGCTTGTCGATCTTCATCAGTAAGCATTTGAAAATCTTGTTTATATCCATGAAAATGTATGGTTTGATTTAAACAAGCAACATGACTAATACGGTCAGATACAGTGTCTACATCATGGGTTACGAGGATTAAGGTTAATTCCTGTTCACGATTTAATTGTGCCAGCATATCATAAAATGATTGAACGTGCTGATGGTCAATACCAACGGTTGGTTCGTCAAGAACGAGACATTTTGGCTTACTGACTAAAGCTCTCGCTATAAAAACACGTTGTTGTTGTCCACCTGAAAGTTCACCAATCGATCTTTCAGTATAATTTTCCATACCTACTGAAGTTAATGCATCTATCACAATTTGTTTAGAGTTTTTAGGTAACTTCCTAAATAATCCTGTTTTCTTAGTTAAACCGCTCGCCACAACCTCGTATACAGTAGCTGGAAAACCAGTATTAAACGCATTAGATTTTTGAGAAACATAACCTATCCACTCTTTATGTTTAAACTCTCTTCCCTTTTCTCCAAATAATTGCACGGATCCAGTTGTAGGTTTAAGCAAGCCCAAAATTATTTTTAATAAAGTTGATTTCCCTGACCCGTTCGGTCCTAAAATGGCGAGGAAATCACCTTGTTTTACTTGCAACGATATGTTTTTTAATACAACTGTTTGATCATATTGAAAGGATACATTTTGAAGTTCTATATTATATGGCGTTTTCAAACTAATCGCCTCTTTCTAATTCATAATCATTACGATTTACAATTGCTTAGTATAGCTGAGAATTGACTAGAAGTAAACTTTTATATCTTGAAAGGAAGATTGTATGGATTTAATTGAGTTTGTTCAAATTGTAAAAAATAAATCTGACCATGAGATTGCTAAAATGACCAAAGACTTGCCTGTTGAATTAACCAAAAATGAAATTAAAGATCTTCGACCTATATTAGACCAAGCTTCATTTCATTGGGTTTTCACCGGTCTTCCTAGTTCTGTAAAAAAAGAAATTGCAGCTGTTATTGGAAAATCAAAAGCAAAAACTTTGTTTCACTTTTTTAATATTTAACCCGTAGTTATTTAATGTTGCTAAAGGACTTTTAAAGCAAAAGATTCACTAGACTTGATTACTAAATCATCATTAATAATATCAGAGACATATTTTAAAGACTCTACCAGAATTCTTCTAGAGTTCAGACTGTAGACAAACTCAAAGGAATTCCAAGTTTACTTATGGTCTTTTTATATATATGATAGCAGAAGCAATTTCTTAGAATACCGTTTCGGGTAGAAGATTTCTGCGAATGGTGCCATCCCCCACTCCAATTATATGGAGTGAAATTCAACCTTTTAGTTACAATTCATCTTAAAAATGACAAAAGACATCAAGAGCGTTTGCTATCGATGTCTTTTGTCGACAATCTGACTTAAACAAAATAATGCTAAAGTTTTTTATACCCTTAAAGAATCAATGCATTCGGGCATGAACTTTGATGATTTAAACATCTCTATCTCGTGTTTATAAGGAGCTGATTTATTTTTCGCATCAAGTCCAACAAATGGTGTCTCTAGTATTTTAGGAACTAAATTCAATTGTGGGTGATGAACAATATAGTTGAGTGCATCAAATCCAATTTCACCAAATCCAATGTTTTCATGACGGTCTTTCCCAGCACCACGAACGTTTTTACTATCGTTGATATGTAATACTTTTAAACGATCGATACCGATAATCTGATCAAACGAAGATAACACTCCGTCGAAATCCTCAACAATTTGATATCCAGCATCATGGGTATGGCAAGTATCAAAGCATACAGATAAGCGCTCATTATTTTTGACACCATTAATAATTTGAGCAAGTTCTTCGAATGAACGACCACACTCAGTGCCTTTTCCAGCCATTGTTTCTAATGCTATTTGAACGGGAAAGTCTTGTGAAAGAACTTCATTCAATCCTTCAATTATCTTAGCTATGCCCTTTTCAGTACCAGCACCAACATGAGCACCTGGATGGAGAACGATTTGCTTCGCTCCAATTGCAGCAGTTCTTTCAATTTCTTTTTGAAGAAAGTCAACACCTAAAGCAAAGGTTTGAGGTTTTTCAGAATTCCCAATATTAATAATATAAGGAGCATGAACAACAATATTGGACATCCCGTTCTCTTTCATATGAGCTTGTCCAGCTTCAATATTTAACTCTTCAATTGGTTTTCTTCGTGTATTTTGTGGTGCACCTGTATAAATCATAAAAGTTGTAGCCCCATAAGACAGAGCTTCTTCACTTGCAGCTAATAACATATTCTTCCCACTCATTGAAACATGTGAACCAAGCAACAAAACGAGTAACCCCCTTACTTTTTACGGTTTTTAATACGACGCTCTCTCTTTTTGACCTTGTCCATTTCCCATCTCATATTACGCTTATATCCTGGTTTAACCTTCTTAGGTTTACGAACCATGGATTTTGCTTTTGCATCAATTTCATCAGCAACTTTTTCAGTCTTACGATTTTTTCGTGTATGACGTTCTTTTAGTTCAGTCCATTCGCCATCTTTTACGTCTCTATGAACAAATGGAATTCCCATTTTTTCTATTCGAACAATCGCATCTTCATCTGTTGGTTCATACAATGTAATAGCTGCA
>JBFELW010000041.1:0-9957 GCA_041551995.1 Paenisporosarcina sp. | reverse complement strand
GCCATTACTCGAATTCCGTCTCGTGCAAATTCACGAGCAATCGGTAAAGTCATACCAATTACTCCTGCTTTAGAAGCACTGTAAGCAACCTGACCAATCTGACCTTCGAATGCAGCAACAGAAGCTGTGTTAATGATGACACCCCGTTCACCTTCTTCATTCGGTGTGTTTTGTTGCATCGCATGGACAGCCACTCGAAGAACATTAAATGTCCCGATCAGATTGACTTGAATAATTTGTTCGAATTTATTCAATTCCATTGGACCATTTTTCGAAATCACTTTCCCTGGAGTTGCAATCCCCGCACAATTGACTAGCATGTTTAACGAACCAAAATGCTTCATCACTTCTGCTACTTGCTGTTCGACTTGAAGAGAATCGGTTACATTTGTTTGGCAATAAAAAACGTGCTCTTTGCCCAACTCTTCAACTAATCTGAGACCTCGCTCTTCATTCAAATCAAAAATGGCTACCCTGCCACCTTTAGAGATAATTTGACGAGTGGTGGCTTCTCCAAGTCCTGATGCTCCGCCCGTAACGATTGCAATCACTTCATTCATCTTCATTTCCTAACCCCCTCTACTAAAGTCTTTCGATAATTGTGGCGTTTGCCATACCCATCCCTTCACAAATTGAAAGTAAGCCATAACGACCATTCGTACGTTCTAGTTCATTTAGCAAAGTAATGAGTAGTTTTGTACCTGTTGCGCCTAAAGGATGTCCAAGTGCAATGGCACCACCATTTGGATTGAGCTTTTGCGGGTCAGCTCCGATGTCTTTTAACCAGGCAAGGGGAACAGGCGCAAAAGCTTCATTTACTTCGTACGTGTCCATATCTTCAATCGTCAAATTCGCTTTTGCTAATACTTTTTGTGTTGCTGCTATTGGCCCCGTTAACATTAAGGTTGGGTCGGATCCCACAACCGAGCGCGCAATTATACGAGCCCGTGGTGTAAGACCAAGCTCTTCCGCTTTTTCTCGAGACATTAATAAAACAGCTGATGCTCCATCACTCATTTGACTCGCATTCCCAGCAGTAATTCTTCCCTTTTCATCAAATACGGTTTTTAGTCCACTTAGAACTTCCATAGTAGTTCCTGGGCGAGGACCTTCATCTACTGAAAACACTTCAATTGTTCCGTCGTCAAGCTCAACCTCTATAGGGACAATTTCATTTTTAAAATGGCCTTTATGAATCGCTTGAAGAGCACGTTCATGACTTTGAACAGAGTAAGCGTCTAGTTCTTTACGGGATATATTCCATGTTTCTGCAATTCGTTCAGCAGATAGACCTTGATTGATAACTTCATAAGCTTCCATTAACTTTTTACTTGGCTTTGCATCTCCCATATTCGAAAACATAGGGACACGTGTCATGCTTTCAACCCCACCAGCTATAACAATGTCCATATCTCCAGATGCAATGGCTTGCGCTGCAAAATGAACAGCTTGTTGGCTGGACCCACATTGACGATCAATCGTTACGCCAGGTACATGTGTTGGAAAGCCTGCAATAAGAGCAGCTGTCCTAGCCACATTCCCTCCTTGTTCACCTACTTGTGAAACACAGCCTAAAATAACATCTTCTATTAATTCCTTTTCAATTCCAGCACGTGTAACTAACTTATCTAAAATTGTTGCCGCTAATTCATCAGGTCGTGTGTTTAGAAACTTTCCTTTTCTACGTCCAATCGCAGTCCGAACGCCTTCTATAATGACGACATCTCTCATCGAAACACCTCTTTTAATTCAAAATTGAATGAATATTCACTCAGTATTATTCTACCTAAAATATGCACGAGTATCTACCCTATTCTTAGAACAATCTACATCTCAAGTCTTAGTTAAAAATGCATTCGAGGACCGTTTGTTGAAATGCTTCCCGTTGGTACGATAAGGGTACAAATTGAAAGGAGAAACAAACACATGAAAAAATTTGGTTTAATCGTACTCGGAAGTATTGCAGGAATTGTCGCTCTTGCAAATCTAGGTTCCCTTATTGGGTTAGCATTATCAGCTTTACTTGTACTTACTGGTATACATTTTTATTTAAAAGGTAGATCTACCCTCTCGAAAGTAGTGTCAGCCACAGTAGGAATAATTGGTTTATTAACAGCAGTGGCAAATGTGCCAGGTTTCTTCGGCATTTTAGCCATCATCGGTTTATGGTACGTCATTCGTGAGTGGAAAAAAAAATCATCTTCTCTCGAAGTAACATCCATATCAAATGATCCATTTACAAATTTTGAAAAACAATGGAATGAACTGAGTAAATAAGGAGGAATTTTAAAATGACAACATTATGGAAACGATTCATGCACACATTCGAGGCAGACTTACACACAGCATTTGATCAAAAGGAACAAAAAAATCCAATTGCCATGTTAAATCAATATATTCGTGAAGCAGAGAAGCAAACCGCACAAACTGGAAAATGGTTAGAACGTCAATCTCAGTTGAAAAGTCAATTAGAAAAGGAGCTTCAAGAAGCTCAAGATATGCATACAAAACGCGCTAACCAACTAGACCTTGCACGTCACACAAATGAAGAAGAGTTAATTGCATTCGCGGAGTCTGAAGTTACTATTTATTCAAACCGTACAGATACTTTGCGCGACAGTATTAACCGTACAACAAGAGAATTGTTTGCACTTGAACAGAAATTTGAAGAGATGAAACATAAAGTGAAAGATATGAAAGTTCGTCAGCTTCAGCTCATGGGAAAAGAGAACGTGACACGTGCTCATAATCAGATGGACCGTGTTCTGCAACCCGAATCTACCAATAATGTAGAAAAGCGACTAATTGCTTTTGATGAAATGGAACAATATATTGAACGTCTTGGTCAACGCATTGAAAAACAGCATGACGTATCATCAATGGAACGTCGGTTGGAAATGCTTGAAAAAAATAAACAACCAGAACAAGAAATTGTGTAGAATAAATAAATAGAGGGAGAAGGCATTCGTCTTCTCCTCTTTTAAAATTTGCACCTGATTCGAAAAAGGAGGAATAAGCATGCAAAATTTTTCATCTGATCGCATTACGTTTTGGCTACTCGCTGCTTTATTGCTCGTTTTTGTAGAGACGATGTTTTTTCACAATGGCAGTGTGTTATTCGTTCTTTTTGGAATTGGGTTAATTTATATCAGCTTACGAAGAAGAAGTCGCTTGTTCTTTTGGGGAGGTATTATTCTTTTAAGTATTGCCTTACTTTCCATGTGGAGCTTGCGCTTATTGATTGTCTCTACAATGGTTTACATTCTTGTAAGGTTATGGCGAGGTGATGAAAAGGAACAGGTTATTCAACCTTTTTTAGGTGATCGTACAACAACACCTAATGCAATTATTGAAAACAAACTTTTTTCAGTTCAAAGTACACCTTTCCAGGCCTATGAATGGAAAGATGTTCATATCCAAGGCCTATACGGAAACATAACAATAGATACAACACAAACCCTGTTACCAAAAGGAACATCTTTAATCTCTGTGAGACAAGGAATCGGAAAAATTCGAGTGGCTGTTCCCTATGAAGTACCTGTCCGTATTTTTTACACAACACTTTTAGGCGATGCACGATTATTTGGTACGAATAAACAACGATTATGGAATCAATCCATTACTCTTGAGAATGGGTACACAGAGATTCAAGATGGGGTACCATCAGAACTCATCATTGTTGTGTCTACCTGGCTTGGAGATGTTGAGGTGATTCGTAAATGAGTTGGTTTCTAGGAAGAACTTTGACGGTATTTTCACTATTAACCACGATGCTTTTTTTATTGTTGACTTACTTTTGGGGCTGGCCAACGTATTCACAATGGGAAACACTTTGGTTAACGGAAGAAGGAAACTTACCAATTGGGATTTGGATGGTTATAGCCATATTGGGGATAAGTATTGGCGTTGCGTCTTCGACAACTCAACTTGCTAGAAAAAGTGAGCTGGCCATTGAAAAATATTTGAATGCTATTGTGGATGCTGATAATAAAAGAGAAAATCTTGTGATTCCTTCTGTTTCATTGAAGTTAACTAAAACTTTATATGACGTGAACACAGTCATCACTACTCAAAAGAAGAGTTTACAGAGAATGTCTGATGAACGTGCTGAAGGTGAAGATAAACGAGTTCAAGAACGCGTTATTCAAGAACGACAGAGATTAGCTCGTGAACTACACGATTCAGTATCTCAACAGTTATTTGCTGCATCCATGTTATTATCTGCTATCACTGAGCAACAAGAGAGCGAAGATCTAGAAATTTCCAAGCCCTTGGCTCAGGCTGAAAGAATTGTGCAGCAAGCTCAATTGGAAATGCGGGCCCTACTTCTTCATTTGCGTCCGGCCGCGCTACATAACAAAACCCTAGCACAAGGTCTTGAAGAATTATTAGTTGAGTTGCAACAAAAAGTACATTTTACAATACGCTTTAGACTTGAAAATGTGTCTCTATCAAAAGGTGCTGAAGATCACCTTTTTCGAATTGCACAAGAAACATTGTCCAATACGTTGCGACACGCAAATGCCAGTGAAGTTGACATTCTTTTTGTTGAAAGGGACGGACTTGCCATTTTCCGAGTTCAAGATAATGGAGTAGGCTTTATGAAAGACGATGATGGCAAAACAGGTTCATACGGATTGCATCACATTCAAGAACGTGCAATTGAAATGGGAGGCACAAGTAAAGTGGTATCAGTCCCATCACAAGGAACAATTGTCGAAATAAAAGTACCTGTAGAAAAAGGGGTCGAAGTGGATGATACGAATCATATTGGTAGATGATCATGAGATGGTTAGGATAGGTGTGTCTGCTTACCTTCAAGCCCAGCCAGATATGGATGTGATTGGTGAAGCGGTGAATGGTGCGGAAGCTGTGGACCTCGTCCTCTCCCTTCGTCCTGATATTGTGTTGATGGATATGGTCATGCCTGTTATGAATGGAGCCGAGGCAACGAAAGAAATCCTGGCACAATGGCCTGAAGCTAAAATCATGATTGTGACAAGCTTTCTCGATGATGACAAAGTCTATCCAGCGCTGGAAGCTGGAGCAGTTAGCTATGTCTTAAAAACATCCAAAGCTACACAAATTGCTCACGCCATACGAGAAACATTAGATGGACAGGCAGTTTTAGAACCTGAAGTGACAAATAAAATGATGAAACGTATGCGCCAAGGAAGTGATCGTCCACTTCACGACGAACTAACAGAACGCGAACTGGAGATTTTATTATTAATGGCTAAAGGACACAGCAACCAAAACATTGCTGATGAGTTATTTATCGCCTTGAAAACCGTCAAAACTCATGTCAGTAATATTCTATCTAAATTGGATGTTCAAGATCGAACGCAAGCCGTTGTTTATGCATTTCAAAATGGCGTCGTGCAAAAGGATTAAATGTTCTTGCCGCGTCTTTTCCACTGGAAAGGCGTGTCAAAATCAGTCAGTGGATTTTCGTTTCAGCCGGACGCGTTCCGCGGGCGAGCGTCGAGCCTCCTCGGGTCAACAGGATGGTCCTCACGACGCGTTACCACAGGAAGTGGTGTACTTTTAGCCATCATTTCTTGCCCTGCGGGGTCTCGTCTTTCTCGCTATCCCGCAGGAGTCGCCGTCTTCCACTTCAATCCGAGTTTTACTTATGGATAAAAAATATAAAACAGGTGTAGAAAAATGATTCTTTTTCTTCACCTGTTTTATGTTACTCAACTTATTAGAAGACAGAACTTTAAATTTATTTGCTCTTTAATCAATGAATAACCTTTAATATCCTATGGTTAGTCTGGAAGAGTTGCATATATTATTTCTCCTGACTTGGAAAATGCTTTAATATTCGCTGGCAATACCTTCTGAGCTTTTACCTTCTTAAAGAAAAATCGATTTCCTTTTGAACCGATAATCGGAGCCTCCTCGGCAAATTCTCCATTAGTTTCTACTGTTATTTTTTGTATTTCTGGATTGATCACTTGCCCGAAGTAATACACTATTTCTTCTTCTCCTACTTCTTCTACACTCCATGTAATTTCATCTTCTTCTCCAGGAGGATAGTAAGTTGAAGATAACGAACTCTCTCTTCCCATCTCATCTTGGAGATGCCAAAGTCCAAGCCAATTTTGTTTTAATTCTCCGATCATAATAGAGTGTTCGTTTTTAAAAATGGTTAGCCATTTCCCATCAATCTCTGTGAGTAGATACACTTCTTCTATTGCTGGAGACCAATTATTTGTAGTTGTGAAGACATCGCTTATGGTTGGTTGCTGCTTGTGATTGTATATTAGAACAGAGATAAAAAATACTGAAATCACTACTATACCAATACCTACTTTTCTAATACTCATTCCCATTCCCCTTATTCTAATAGTGTTTTAACATGAAGCGCTTTGTAAATTATAAACAGATTTCCTTTGATTTATTTTAACATTAAATTCCAAAAGTTACATAAAAACAATAATTTTTATTTACTTGATGCGAAATGTCTAACTTTCGCTAGTGAGGTAAATAAAACTTTGATTTAATAACAAAAAGGTGTACCAAATCCTATACGATTTGGTACGCCATTTTATCTCTATAAAACTATATCTGTTAGCTTTTTCAAGGTATCTTCATATGAAGATTAGTTATTCTAAAATTCTTCACTCATTGATTAGTGGTTATGTTATTTATTGCTGAAATAACCCCTGCGTGAACACCCTCGTGCCATACAGCGAATTGTATAACGGATGCCACGGTAGCCATTTCATGAATGGTACCTATTTTCATACTTTCAGGTAACTCTTGATTAATTTTTCCACTTAAAACTTTTTTTACTCGTTCAGGTTGTTCGGCTAATGCGGTAAGCAATTCTTCATTGGTTGGTACATGACCTTTCCATTCTGAGGGCATTGTACCTCCTTTAAATAAAGAGACCCATTCTGGATGAACCTGCTCATATTTCGGTAATACTCTATGAACGAAGCTTTCCATTGAAACAAAGATATGGCCGAGATTCCATCGAATCGTATTGTTAAATCCTTCTGGCTGTAAATCCCATTGCTCGTCTTTAATTAATTGTAATCGTCCTTGTGTGTAGATCCGTGCAAAGCTAAGTTGATTTAAAGTCTCCATTTTACATCTCCTCATTGACGTAGCATGAATATAATCGTAGCTTAGTCTATTGTAAAAAGAAACAGAAAATTCTTTTTTATAGAGAGCGGAATTCCTTTTTACAACGTAGATTCGAAAAAACACTTGTATTGTTAAGGGATTCTGTTTTCGAGTACAAAAACTAAATTATCACACCAATTCGCACCTGAATTGGACTGTCCTTTTTTGTTGATTTGTAAGGGTTTTATACCGAATGAGGATAAATTAACACCCTTTTTAAGAGGTTGACAGAAGTTATTGTCATTGTGCGATTCGTATGTTAATTTCGATGGCTAATAGAGGTTTTAATTTTAAGAGGTTTATAGGATATTTATGTTAAATTAAAAGAAAACTTGTTGAACTAACGCGGCGGTTTAGTTTAGTAACAGTTGTATAGGTTCTAAGATACGTGAAAACTAGGAGGGCTTTATTTGGATAATATCAGAGATATATTAAAGAAAAGTAAAACACTTGTGGGTCCTTTTCCAACGTTTAAAAATGAGGAGGTTTCTGAAACACCTTACGAGCTTTTTTTGGAATGGTTCCAACTAGCACTTAATCACGGAGTACACGAACCCCACTCAATGACTCTATCAACAACTGACCATAATGGATTCCCAGATGCACGAATTCTCATTTTAAAAGATGTTGATAAATATGGATGGTATTTTGCATCAAGCTCACTAAGTGAGAAAGGAAGACAAATTGAGTTTAATCCCAATGTTGCATTAACCTTTTATTGGTCATTAGTTGGAAGGCAGGTTAGAATACGAGGACAAGTAATAAAAATGGATAAAGATATAAGTGCAAAAGATTTTTTGGCTCGAGGAGCCGTGGCACGTGCAATTGCATTACTTGGCAAACAAAGTTCAATTTTAAAGGAAAAACGAGAATTAGATGAAGCTTTGGTGGAGCAACTCTATAAATTAGAACAGAATCCTAATATAATTTACCCATCTTGGACTTTATATAGGGTTAATGCAAATGAAGTTGAGTTTTGGAAAGCAGATGAAGAACGTAAACATATAAGGTTAAAATATACTCAAGATGGAGAAAAATGGATTAAAAGACTACTATGGTCATAATGTAATTCCCAGTAATTTATGTATTTCCCTTCAAATAAACTATTAACCACACTGCTAATTGAAATATAATTTTAATGAACTAATGGGTGCTTGAGTGAAACAAGATGAACTGTTACGGAAGTAGCTCTTTTGTTAGCCTTATTGAAGTAACTTGCAGTTTAGTTTAATACCATTTAAAGGATCTTCATTCTAAAACTGTTGAATAAATGTTGTATATACAATTACTTTGGAGGTACATAATGGAGTTTTATAACTTTAGTAAAGATAGTGGTAAAAGGATATCAAAATTTAATTCAAATTTTATTATGTCTCGTGTTATTCAAACAGATAATGCAACTCATATAGGATGTATGCACTTAGACGCAAATGGCATTGTAGGGTATCACCAAGCAGTAGTTCCTCAACTTTTGATAGTAACACATGGAGAAGGGTATGTTCGCAATGATAAAGAAGATAACATTAAAGTTCAGCCCGGAGATGCTGTATTTTGGGAAAAAGATGAATGGCATGAAACGAAATCAGATAAAGGTTTGACTGCTATTGTAATTGAAAGTGTTGAGTTAAATCCTTCCTTATTTATGCGTTTAAAGAAATAGATGTGGTTTAACTGCTATAGTTCAACAATGTCCTATAAGTAAAAGGCTTGGAGACATATGTCTCCAAGCCTTTTTTGTGTGCTAATTTACTTTCCAAAAAGCTTACGAATCTTAAAGAGGACCCATTAAACGTAATGTCCTACAACGTAAACCCCAAAAATTACAACTAAGACTCAATTCACTTAAAAATTCATGAAGAAACATGGATGTCGCTATTGCTCAAAATCTTAATGTCCTACTCAAATGCTACATTATGTTGAGCAGAATCTTGATTTGTCCATGTTATGACGTTACCAGGTGCCACAGTCATCTTTTCTTCACTAAACGCATAATCCACTATATCTAATGTCACGTCACCTGACATGCTGGCTCCTTCTTCAACTATTACATCCATTTTCATTACTGGGTGTGGTTCACAATAAATAGCGAAACTACCAACTTCATTAAAGACAAAGCTTGTCATTTCTCCTTTTGCTAACAGTGGAGACGCTTCCCCTTTAGTTGCTTCAGCTACATCTGTCGCAGATTGTTCCGTAGTTTCTTCTTTTGTTTCCTCTTCAGTTGTATCTTCTTTCACTGTCTTTTCTTCCTTTTCTTTTTCTGTTGCTTCATTCTCCACTGCATCTACTGTTACTTTTTCTTGCTCATTTTCTTTAACCTGCGTTTTATCTTCTTCACCGCATGCTGCTAAAACTAACATGCCTCCAATAAGTACTATACCTAGTCTTTTTTTCATTTAAATACCATCCTCTCAACCTTATCTCTTAGCTAACGAAAGTTTTAGATAGATAGTTTACTTCCACAAAAAAAGTAGCAACTCCAGACGAATCTGGAGCTGCTACTTTTGTAATTAATCCTTAAGGTCTAAACGGGTCATCACTAGGTTTTGTGTTATTCCAATTGTCGTGCGCATCTTTATTAAAAGACGGCCCTTCATTTGGTGAGTCGTTATCATAAGGATATTCTTAATCAGTTGATGCTTGATCAGCAGATGAATTATTCAATTCGTCTACATGTGCAGTTTTCCCGCGTAAACTTTGCTCTTTTTGAGCATCTGTTTTAAATGTTTCTTTCATTGAATCTTTAATCGATTCTTTCTCTGCTTTGTAGTTCTCTTTCGATACTTCTACATCTTCTAAACTCTTTTCCATTTTACTCAG
>JBFELW010000040.1:0-9966 GCA_041551995.1 Paenisporosarcina sp. | reverse complement strand
CTATGAAGAAATGGATCGACTAGGTTTCATTTTAGAAGCAGGAATTTTAAAAGCCGCCAAAAAGCACAACGTAACCATTACAATTAATCGCTTAATGGGTGCTTTAACGATTTACTTTACAGATGTCAAAGTAGAAAACTATGACCAAGCGGAGGCAACAGACGGTGAAGTTTTTGGTCGCTTTTTCAAACTAATGTTAGCTCAAGGAATCAACTTAGCTCCTTCTAAATACGAAGCTTGGTTTTTAACGACAGCACACACCGAGGAAGATGTAATGACCTCTCTTGAAGCGGTTGATAAAGCATTCTCTCAATTAGCTTAAAAATCCGGGTTGACCAAATGGAATTCTTCCTGTAAAGTTGCGAAAAAACTGGTCCATATGAAAGGAAATACATGGCTTATGAAACTTGGTGCACGAATAGTTAAAACGGGAGTTGCCATTGTCTTTGCCCTCTATATGGCAGACCTATTGGGTCTTCCTTCTCCTGTTTTTGCAGGAATAGCTGCGATTTTCGCTATACAACCATCTATTTACCGTTCGTACTTGACTATTATTGAACAAATTCAATCTAATTTTATTGGAGCTGGGATAGCTGTCATTTTCTCTCTAATATTTGGACATCATTATGTTGCTGTCGGTTTAGCTTGTGTGATTACGATAGCGATTATGTTGAAATTAAAACTTGAAAAATCAATCTCTCTTTCACTTGTTACCATAATCGCAATCATGGAAGTACCAAGTGACGACTTTTTCACATTTGCACTCATTCGATTTGCTACTATTGTAGTCGGTGTCCTGGCAGCATTCGTAGTTAACTTAGTCTTCATGCCACCTAAATATGAAACGAAATTGTTCAATTCTATTCATTTGATGCAAGATGAACTGATTCGTTGGACACGATTAGCTGTAAGACAAGCTTCTGAACATTCAGCAACAAAACAAACATTAGAAAAAATACGTGAACGATTAATCAAAGTCGATCAATTGTATCTTTTTTATCAGGAAGAAAGAAGTTATTTTAAAAACGAGAAAAGAGCTAAAGCGCGAAAACTTGTTGTGTATCGTCAAATGATTTCAGTTTCTAATAAAAGCTGGGACGTACTAAAACGACTTCATTTATATGAAAATGAACTATTACACGTTCCAAAACATTTTAGAATGATGATACAAGAGCGTTTAGATTTCTTATTAACGTATCATGAACAACTCCACTTAAAATACACAGGTAAATTAAAACCAGAACACTCCATCTTGATGGGTCGTGAAACGATAATACCCCGTC
This sequence comes from Paenisporosarcina sp., assembly GCA_041551995.1. Taxonomy (GTDB): domain Bacteria; phylum Bacillota; class Bacilli; order Bacillales_A; family Planococcaceae; genus Paenisporosarcina. Next base: position 8,683 of record JBFELW010000040.1, on the reverse strand, counting down.
ATGAAGTTATGGAAATTTTCGCAAGAGAGATTGCCATTTCAAAAGATGAAGAGGATTTCTCAGCCTATCATTTACTACATGTACTTTCGTCAATCTTAGATTACGAAGAACAATTAGAGCATCTGGATACACTTATTATTTCTCATATAAACTATCATGGAGAAGAAATCAACGTGAAGTTAGAAGAAGAGTTTTAACGTAAAAAACAGTCACCACAAATGTGGTGACTGTTTTCTTTACTCACTTATGAAATCACAAAACAAACTCCAGAAGAAAAGTCATCCTTGAAAAAAGGATGACTTTTCTTTAGCTCTTCATTTTTGGGTCAAGTGCATCACGCAAACCATCGCCCATTAAGTTAAATCCAAGTACGGTTAACATGATAGCCACACCCGGGAAAATCATTGTCCAAGGGGCGTTAATAAAGTTAACACGTGCATCGGCTAACATTTTCCCCCACTCAGGTGTTGGTGCTTGTGCTCCTAAACCTAAGAACCCAAGTGCTGCAGCTTCAATAATCGCTGTAGCAATAGCTAACGTTCCTTGAACGATAACAGGTGCCATAGAATTTGGCAGTATATGCGAGAACAAAATACGTACATCTCGCATCCCAATAGCTTTAGCTGAGGTTACGTATTCCTCTTCTTTTATACTTAATACTTTGGATCGAATAAGTCGACCAAAGTTAGGTATGTTTATAATTGCAATCGCAATCAATGCGTTTTGTAACGATGGACCTAACACAGAAACCACTGCAATAGCTAGTAAAATACTCGGAAATGCTAGCATAATATCAAAAATACGAGAGATAATCATGTCTACCCATCTACCATAATAACCTGCAACAATTCCTAGTATACTGCCTACCACTACAGAACCAATTACTGCGAAAAATCCTACCCAAAGTGAAATTCTAGCGCCAAGTACAACGCGAGAAAAAATATCACGTCCAAAATCATCGGTACCAAACCAATACTTAGAAGAAGGTTCCTGTAAACGATCAGCAAGTAGCTGATCATTAATACCTTGCGGTGCAATTAACGGTCCAAATATTGCCAAGATGATAAAGAAGATGACAATCCCTGCGCCAACAAGGGCGACTTTACTTTTCTTGAAACTTCGCCATGCTTCACGCCACGGACCTGCCACTCTATCTTCTTTCGGTGCTTGATCTGTTGGTTTTGGGGCTAAATTGGCCATGTCGAGATGCCTCCTTCTTAATCATATTTAATTCGTGGGTCAATCAAACTATAAAGGATATCTATTAGTAGATTAATCATGACAAAAATAAATGCAACGATTAATATACCTGATTGAATAACAGGGTAATCACGGAAGTTTATTGCTTCGTAAATATAACGTCCAACCCCTGGCCAAGCGAAAATCGATTCTGTCAAAATGGCTCCTCCAAGTAGCAAGCCCATTTGAAGACCGATAATGGTTAAAACCGGAATGATTGCATTTTTTAATGCATGTTTATACACAACAAAGAACATCTTTTGACCCTTTGCGCGGGCTGTTCTTACGTAATCAGAGCGCATAACCTCAAGCATACTGGATCTTGTCATTCTCGCTATGATGGCCATTGGAATGGTAGCAAGTGCAATTCCAGGTAAAATCAAATGTTTTAAAACTACACCTAATTGATCAAAACGTCCTTGAAGAATGGTGTCTAACACATACAAGTTGGTTATTGAATCAACCGGGTTTCTAACATCTTCTCTACCAGAAGTGGGTAAAATTCCAAGCTCAATGCCAAAGATGTATTGCATCATTAGACCAAGCCAGAAAATAGGTACGGATACGCCAACTAAAGCTAAAATCATGGCAGTATAGTCAAACCAAGAGTTTTGGAACCAAGCGGAGATAATTCCCGCATTAACTCCGATTACAACCGCAATCACAATGGCAAACAATGATAATTCAAAAGTCGCAGCTAAATATCTCCAAATCTCTTCTGCAACTGGTGTTGACGTTCTCAACGATTCCCCTAAGTCCCCTTTAAGAAGATCTCCTAGATACTCAAAATATTGGACATACCATGGATTGTCCAAACCGAGCTTATCTCGTAATGATGCAATGGCATCTTTTGAAGCTTGTTGCCCTAAAATAACTTGAGCAGGGTCTCCAGGGATTGCCCGTATAATCATGAAAACAACAAGTGTCATACCCAGTAAAACCGGGATTAATTGTAATAATCTTCTACCGATATAGTGAAGCATTGTCTTCACCTCTCTCTGATGCATAATGTTTGAAAAGTGTAGCGGGGTTTTTAAGTTGAACTTACCTCACTGAATAATCGCAGTAGGCTCTAAAAGACCACTCCGAATGAATATGGACAACTAAACTGAAAACTGACTGTTTATGAATTTTGTTGTGTACGTAACTCGGGGGTAGTTTTTATGTAATAAAGTAGGGAGAAATCACGAAGATTTCTCCCCACTAGTAACTTAATTACTTGTAGTCTACTTTGCCTAACTTATCAGATCCTGTTGGATGTGGTAAGAAGTTAAGTAAATCCGCTTTACCTGCTAGAAGTGGTGTAGAGTGAGCAAGCGGTACCCATGGAGCATCCGCATGGATGATTTCCTGAGCTTCTTCGTAAAGTGTAATTCGCTTGTCTTCATCAACTTCTGTTTGAGCTTCAATTAAGACATCATGTAACTTGTCATTGCTATAGTACGTGTAGTTATTGCTTCCAATATTGTCTTGATCTAGTAATACATAAAGGAAGTTATCTGCATCCCCATTATCACCAGTCCAACCTAACATAAATGCATCTGCTTCCCCGTTACGAGCTTTTTCAAGATAAGTAGCCCATTCGAAAGAAACGATTTTTGCATTGATGCCAACTTCAGCAAGATTTTTTTGAATAACTTCAGCTACTTTTTGACCATCAGGCATGTAAGGACGTGGTACAGGCATTGCCCATAGCTCCATATCAAACCCATCTTCAAGACCAGCTTCAGCTAGTAGTTCTTTTGCTTTTTCAGGATTGTAATCATATCCTTCAATATCATCATTATATCCACTAATTACTGGTGGCATTGGGTTTTTCGCTACTTCTGCACGACCCTCAAAGAATGCGTCAACAATAGCTTGTTTATCAATCGCATGGTTAATCGCTTGACGAACTTCTACTTTGTCAAATGGAGGACGTGTAGTCGTTAATCCCAAGTATCCTACGTTCATAGAAGGACGTTCAAATAATTGCAAGTCAGAGTTAGCTTCAACGTTTGCTCCATCAGCTGGGTTAACACCATCAGCTAAGTCTATTTCACCTGCATTTAAGGCATTCAGACGAGCAGAGTTATCCGGAATTGCACGGAATATAACTCGATCAAGTTTTGGTAAACCTTTTACCCAATAGTCTTCATACTTTTCTATTGTAATAGAATCATTACGCTTCCATTCAACAAACTTGAAAGGACCAGTTCCTACTGGGTTATCCCCAAATTTGTCTCCTGATTTTTCAATTGCATCTGGACTAGCAATACCGAACGGGCTCATTGCTAAGTTTTTCAAGAATGGAGCTTGAGGACGTTTTAGTTTAAATACAACTGTGTAATCGCCATCTGCAGTTACAGACTCAATTACATGTCCTTCATCTTCTGCATATCCACCAAACATTGAAGAATAATAATAGAAGTCTTCACCAGATCCGTTAGCCCAACGTTCAAAGTTTGCAACTACTGCATCTGCATTGAAGTCAGTACCATCATGGAACTTAACGCCTTCTTCTAATTGGAAAGTATATGTTAAACCATCTTCAGTTGCGTCCCATTTCTTTGCAAGACCTGGGTGTATTGTTGTATCTTGTTCACCGAAGTTTACAAGAGTTTCGAAAAGGTTTTGTGTTACTTTGAAAGATTCTCCATCAGTTACAGCTCCTGGATCTAGCGAAACTGAATCTCCACCACGACCAAATACTAAAACTTTCGGTTCAGAGTTTTCGTCATCGCTACCGTCGTCACCTGATTCAGATGAACATGCCGCTAGGATTGATGAGAGAACTAACATAACTAATAAAGCAAGTGACCATAATTTCTTTCTACTCAAATTAACCCCTCCATACTATATATTTATCAATGTTGCACGGATTCATCATAAAGATGACAGGCAACAGAATGACCTGTTTCTATTTCTTGCAGCTTTGGAACCACTTGCGTACAAACATCCATCTTAAATGGACAACGCGTGTGGAAAGTACACCCTGATGGCGGATTCGAAGGACTCGGGATATCGCCTGTAATTATCACTTGTTCTCTTTCGAAGTTAGGATCTGGTACAGGAACTGCAGCCAATAATGCCTGTGTATATGGATGAAGTGGTTTATCGTACAACGACTCACTTCCTCCAAGCTCAACCATTTTACCAAGATACATTACGCCAACTCTGTCACTTATATGTCTCACTACACCTAAATCATGCGCAATAAAGATGTAGGTTAACTTTAATTCCTTTTGCAAGTCTTGCATTAAATTTAAAACTTGCGCTTGAATCGATACATCCAATGCAGAAACAGGTTCATCTGCAATGATTAACTTGGGGTTTGTCATGAGTGCTCGAGCAATCCCTATACGTTGTCGTTGCCCGCCACTAAATTGATGCGGATAGCGTTTACCATGGTAACGACTAAGTCCTACAATTTCTAAAAACTCATAAACTTTCTTTTTACGAGCCTTTGAATCTCCTAGACCGTGAACAATAAGGGGTTCTTCTAAAATCTTCTCAATTGTATGTCTAGGGTTTAATGAAGCATAAGGATCTTGAAATACCATTTGGATTTCTCGGCGCGCCTTACGCATCTCATCGTTTGTGATACTTGTTAAATCTTTCCCGTTGAAAACAACTTTACCTTCTGTTGGTTCAAGCAATCGCATAAGCATGCGTCCAGTTGTAGATTTTCCACACCCAGATTCGCCAACGATACCTAAAGTTTCGCCTTCGTTCACATAAAAGGAGACATCGTCAACAGCTTTTACATAACCAGATACTCGACTGAGCAATCCTTTTCGGATGGGAAAATACTTTTTTAATCCTTCAACTCTCAATAAGGGTTCTGTCATTCAATGCCACCTCCTGGTCTTCATATAAGAAGCATCTTGTTTTATGTTCAGGAGAAGTTTGGTATAACTCAGGGCTTTCATTCACACATCTATCGAATGCAAACTCACAACGAGCTGCAAATCGACAACCATTTTTAATTGAACCCGGTTTTGGTACATTTCCTGGAATAGAGTAAAGTCGTTGTTTCTTAAACCGCATGTCTGGTACAGACTGAAGTAATCCTTTTGTATACGGATGTTGAGGATCTTTAAAAATAACCGATACTGGACCTTCCTCAACAATTTTCCCACCATACATGACTACCACTCGTTCACACGTCTCTGCTACAACACCTAAATCATGTGTTATTAATAAAACAGCTGTATTTAATCGTTCATTTAGATCTCTCATTAGTTTTAAGATTTGAGCTTGAATGGTTACATCTAATGCAGTAGTTGGTTCATCCGCAATTAGCACCTTTGGATCACATACGAGAGCCATGGCAATCATAACACGCTGCCTCATACCCCCTGATAATTGATGAGGATATTCTTTCATGAGCTCATCCGCTCTTGGCAAACCAACCAATGTTAGCATTTCAATTGCACGTTCTTTGGCTTGCTTTTTTGACCAATCTCTTTTGTGAATTGAAATCGCTTCAACTAATTGGTTTCCAATCGTAAATAATGGATTTAAGGAGGTCATTGGCTCTTGGAAAATCATTGCCACATCATTCCCACGTACTTTTCGCATTTCTTTTTCATTTAGTTTTGTTAAATCACGATCGTTAAACAGAATTTCTCCACCTATTATTTTTCCTGGCGGGCTGGGAACTAGTCCCATAATCGAAAGTGACGTTACACTTTTACCACATCCCGATTCTCCAACAATACCAAGCACTTCACCTTCGTGAACCGCAAAATCGATATTGTCTACAGCTGGAATTTCTCCGTCATCTGTGAAAAAGGATGTTTGCAAACCCTTGACTTGAAGAATTGCCTTACGTTCAATCATGATGTCCCTCCTAATACACAGTGTTTTATATTCTGATAATTTCATATGTTCTTTATTATACAAATAATAATTAATGAATTGCAATAGTTTTTTAATATGTAGGACTTCACTCAATCTTTAAAAAAGACCCTTCCACAAAAAGGAAGGGTCTTTCAAATCAGTTAATATCCAGCTGTTGAACCTGAAACAAATTATAGTAAATACCTTTAGCTTTCATCAATTCTTCATGAGTACCTTGTTCTTTTAGTTCTCCATGGTCTATTACAAAAATTTGATTGGCATGTGTAACAGTTGATAGTCGGTGAGCCACAACAATTGTAGTTCGATTATGAGCTAATCGCTCCAAAGAGTCTTGTATTAAAGACTCACTTTCCAAGTCAAGAGCTGATGTGGCCTCATCTAAAACTAGTATAGGAGGGTTTTTAAGAAATACTCTCGCAATGGCAACTCGTTGCTTTTGACCACCTGATAATTTCACACCACGCTCTCCAACCTTAGTGTCATACCCTTCCGGAAGAGACACAATAAAATCATGTGCATTTGCTGCTTTTGCAGCTTCTATGACCTCATCATCCGTCGCTTCTGGTTTCCCCATAAGGATGTTTGACTTAACAGAATCACTAAATAGAACATTATCTTGCAATACTATTCCAATCTGTTCACGTAGAGAATTCACCGTAACATTCTTGATGTCAATTCCATCAATTTTTACTGATCCCGATGTTGCGTCATAAAAACGAGGAATCATACTAATAATGGTTGACTTCCCTCCACCACTCATCCCTACAAATGCTGCTGTCTCTCCTGCATTTACTTGGAAATTCATGTTGTTTAAAACAAGTTCGTTATCTTCTTCATATTTAAACGATACATTTTCAAATCTAAGTTCCCCTTGAATAGCAGGTAGTTTCTTAGCATTTGGCTCATCTTTAATATCGTACTTTTCATCCATTAACTCAAAAACACGATCCATCGATGCAAAAGCCTGAGTCAAAGTAGTAGAGGAATTCACTAAACGTCTTAATGGATTGTAAAGTCGTTCTATGTAGGCAATAAAGGCCACCATGGTACCAACCGTTAAATTCCCCATAATAACTTCATAACCCGCATAAGCTATGACAAGTAACGGGGCTACGTCTGTAATAGTATTTACTACAGCAAATGCTTTTGCATTCCATTTCGTGTGATCCACTGCTTTCTCCAAAAACTGTCCATTTGCTTCATCAAAAATAGCTTGCTCATGCTTTTCAAGGGCAAAACTCTTGATAACACTCATACCTTGAACTCGCTCATGTAAATAACTCTGAACTCCTGCAAGAGCCTGTGAGCGTTTACCAGTTAAATCGCGTAAGCGGCCGAAGAAGTATTTGACACTAAAAGCGTAAAAAGGAAATGCTAATAACGTAATTAACGTTAATGGGACATCCATTGTTAACATAATCGCAATAGCTATCAATATGGTAGCTAAATCTAACCATAAATTCATTAAACCAATCATGACAAAATTCTTCGTTTGCTCAACATCATTTATTACACGTGAAATGACTTCACCTGCACGTGTATTGGAATAAAACCTCATGCTCAGTCGTTGCAAATGACCATAAAGCTCTTTACGTATATCATAAAGAATTTTATTACTTACTAATTGAGCATAGTACTGTCGGTAGTATTCAATAGGTGGACGCACAATGAAAAATACAAGTGCAGTTCCCCCTAACCAATAAAATAATTGTCGTACTTTTTCTTCATTTGATAATTCATCTACTGTAACAATATCATCAATGACAATCTTAATTAAAATGGGAATGAACAATGGGATTGCAAATTTTAAAACGCCAATAAGTATAGTAAACACGATTTGCCATTTATAGGGTTTGACAAATTTCATGTATCTTTTTGTACTACTCATAGAATCACCTTTCTCTCAAAATGAAAAACCTGTTGAGTGTCAACAGGTGTCATTTACTCTTCTATTCTTAGTTGTTTATGAAACTGATAGCGATTGGTCCAAACTTCGATAAAGTCTGGTGCAAATGGGCCTTTACGTTGCTTAATCCAGCCAATCAACTTTTCTACATTACGATGTAAAATACTATCGATGGCGTCTGGGTAATTCATTTCTTGCTTATGATCCTCATACTCGTCTTCATCTAAAATGGTATACGTCATATCTGGAAATACTTTGACATCCAAATCATAATCAATGTATTTTAATGATTGATTATCGTATACGAATGGTGAGCTCATATTACAGTAATAGTAGACCCCATCTTCGCGCAACATGCAGATAATATTAAACCAGTGCTCTGCATGGAAATAACAAATGGATGGTTCTCGTGTTAACCATGTTCTTCCATCAGACTCAGTTACTAGAGTTCTTTCGTTTGCGCCAATGACAATGTTTTTTGTTCCTTTCAGAACCATTGTTTCTTGCCAGACGCGGTGTATACGGCCATTATGTTTGTAGCTGTGTATTTGGATCGTTTCTCCTTCTGCCGGAATTGACATTCATAAGCCCACCTTTTTGTCTAAGCACAAATATATACAGTTGTTTGTTATTTCCCCATTATAACAACCTAATGGGGAAAACTATAGCAAAAAAAATCAGCGAAGGCTAATG
>JBFELW010000039.1:0-10130 GCA_041551995.1 Paenisporosarcina sp. | reverse complement strand
GTAGTCTGCGTAATTATCAGCAGTTAAAACATATACATTGTTACCTTGAACAGTTAGATAAAGTTCATGTGTACCCCGCGCCTGAGAAGGTGATTCCCAGAAACCTAGTTCTTTAGGGTCTTCTGGATTCGTCACATCATATAGGACAAATCCTCCCTTAGTATCAGGATTTGTACGATTAAGTTGTTGGACACTTACTGCAGCAAGGTCACCTTTAAAATGTTCAGTGTCTACAGTCTTGACGATTACTTTTTCTTGCCAAGTACCAGGAATGTTTGCGAATGCTGAAACTTCAACTGGATTAGAAGGATCTTTCATATCAAATACCCTGACACCACCACCGCCACCATTTGCTGCATGTGTTCCTAAATAGGCATATCCTTTATGAGCATAAACATCTCCGGTCGAATTTTTAACGCCCTCCCGAATTTCTTTTAAAGATACTGAGGCCACTTCATGGAGGTTCCCCATGTTTTTACTACCCTCTAAAAAAGGCGCAATTAATTCACTGCCAGCTAAGTTTTCACCTTTTTCGACTGAATCCCCAAGTTCATCATGGGCAAAAACAGCCGTTCCTCCAACTGGTAAAACTAATATTCCTGCTAAAGCAGTATGAATCCAAAATTTGTTCTTCATCAAATCTCCTCCTCATCATTTCAACCAAAACATTAAAAATGAACAAGATCTACCCCATATACTCGGGACTGGTGAATAGCCGGACTGCTACATAGTTAGCTGTGAACACTGTTTACCCTTTCCTTCCGGATTATTAAGGAACCCGAAATAGTAAGTTCATTTTACTGAAAAGACACGGTTTTTAACATCGGTCTAAATTATCAAATCCCAATAAATTACAATGGTTAACTGGCCTATCATTTACCAAAAAAGATTAATGCCATTTTCATATGAAGTGCTAGGCGAGAAGGCGAAAAGAGGGCGAAAGAAAATCTATTATAAAGTATGGGGCGGCCGAAATTGTATCTTCGGCCGCTATTTTTGTTTCAGAAAGTGATAATTCTTTCATTAATCAAATAAAATAAAAGAGAAATAATAGGTGGTTTTGCATCATATAGTAGTCATGAGGGGTGAGGGTTATTCAAACGTTTTCCTATAGGGGCATAGTTCAAATGGCCGGTCAGAAGCGAATTATTGTATTACCACCTCAGATTTGGTGGGACGTTCAACCAGTCAATAGTCCGGAATTTCCACCTACAGAAGCTTTCATTCATGGGTCTGTTTGGCCAATGTTAGTCGATGGATACTCAAGAGAAGAAGGGATTTCATGAGCGAGGAACAGAGAAAACATTTGCTAGATCTTCAAGTTGCAGATTTCAATGCGTTGGAGTGGGTGCTGTATATGCATACGCATCCAAGTGATTTGTCAGGGTGTGAGAAGAGAAAAGATGCGATGAAAACGGCAGCAAAAATTAGAAGGAATTATGAAGCTTTATATGGCCCATTAACACATCTTATTCCAATCTCTTGTACTAAACCGATTTGCACTCCATGGCCATGGCATGTATGAAAGGATGCGGGATAAAAGATGTGGATTTATGATAAAAAACTTCAATATCCGGTAGAAGTCCGTGATACGAATCCGATGTTGGCAAAGTTTTTAATGGAACAGTATGGCGGGGCAGACGGGGAACTGGCAGCAGCATTAAGGTATATGAATCAGCGATATACGGTGCCTGATAAAGTGATTGGGTTACTAACGGATATTTCGACAGAGGAATTTAGTCACCTTGAGATGATCGCGACGATGGTCTACAAGTTGACGAAGGATGCGACGCCTGATCAATTAGTGGAAGCTGGTCTTGGCGCACATTTTGTGAGTCATGGTCATTCCCTTTTCTATCACAACGCAGCGGGTGTCCCATTCACGGCGGCGTATGTTCAATCTAAAGGGGACCCGATCGCCGATTTATATGAAGATATCGCAGCGGAAGAAAAAGCACGTGCGACATATCAGTGGCTTATTGATGTTTCGGATGATCCGTATATCAATGATTCCTTAGCCTTCTTGCGTGAACGAGAAAATGTACATTCCATGCGCTTTAGAGAAGCGGTTGAAATGCTTAAAGCAGACCAAGTGCAGAAGAAGGTTTTTTAAACGCCAAATCATTTGGCGTTTTTTCTTTTTAAAAATATGGTAATAAAAGAAAGGGAGAGAGGGTGGATATCCCCAATCCTACATCTAGGTCCAGAAATACGTTTGCGATTAGTGTAATTTCTAACAATAAATTCCCAAATGAAAAAAGATTCTATTGTACTACTTAGAAGAATAGTAGTGGGACAAAAAATCTGAAAAATTTGATAGTTTTTCAGGATTAAATAGATGCTAGATGTGTAAGAGAAGACTTGATCGGCTACTTTGAATGCTCTATCGGCGATTCCGGTCTGTCTTTCGGCGATAGAAGACTTTCAATCGGCGATTCGTGACATTCAATCAGCGATTGACAATTCAATCGGCGATACAGGACTGTCTATCAGCGATAGATAGAGATCAATCGGCGATTTGTGTCAGTCTATCAGTGAGAGAAGATTTACAATCAGCGATTCGCCTATTTCTAAAGAATCAGACAGTTTAAGAGTGAAAGGGCGGCTGAAATTGTATCTTCAGCCGCCCTTCTCTTTTTCAAAGGTGTCCATTCTATAATTACACGAAACGACGAAAATCCGCCAAATTCGATAAAAACCCCTTATATGTTTAAATATGTAATAAAATTTTGTTATCAAAATGTAATATAAGAAGGTTGTCGAAAGTATATCAAATAGTCTGAATATATGATAAATTAATAATCGCTCATAATTTAGTAAGTAGTTTAATAGTCTATTAAAGTACGTCTAAATTATGAAACATGAATAGGGAGGAAAGTAGATTGGGGATTAAGAAAAAAAGCATGTTGCTTTCACTAGCTACAATGTTAGTACTTAGCACCGCTTCATTTGGTGCACCAGCTCCATTAGCTGCCAAAGGTCTGGCAAAACAAATTCCAACGATCCAAATGCAAAAACCGGTACCACAATTACCACAGCGATTGATGGCGCCAGAGAATTCCAGCGAGATTGTTCGGATTATTGTAGAGCTTGAAAAAGCACCAGCCATTGAAACGGCAACCAAGAAAGGCGTACTTTATAAAGATCTTCCAAAGTCAGAGCGTAAAAATTTGGAAGCTGCAATCGATAAAGATAAGAAGAATGTAAAAGATAAAGTGAAAAAGTTATCAAAAAATATTAAATTCAAAGAAGACTTTTCGGCGGTTTTCAATGGATTCTCCGCTGAAGTGCAGGCTGGTGAAGTAGCTAGCATTGCTCAGACTGAAGGCGTAAAGGCTGTTTATGAAACAACTGAATATACAAGACCAAGTGTTGAACCTAATATGGTTCATTCAAAAGAATTGGTACAAGCTCAATTAGCGTGGGACAAGTATGATTTTAAAGGTGAAGGTATGGTGGTTGGTGTAATTGATACGGGGATCGATCCAAGTCACCGTGACATGGTTTTAACAGATGACGCGTCAGGCGATATCACTTCTGCGGAAGTTGAAGCTTTAGTTGGGGAAGGTTCTATCGAATCTGGTAAGTACTATACAGCTAAAGTTCCTTATGGTTACAACTATATGGATGATAATCAAATCATTCTTGACCTTGGACCAGGTGCATCAATGCATGGTATGCACGTTTCTGGAACCGTTGGAGCAAATGGTGACGAAGAAAATGGGGGTATTAAAGGGGTAGCTCCAGAAGCTCAACTTTTAGCACTTAAGGTTTTCGGTAACGATCCATTGTTCCCATCGACATTCGGTGATATTTATGTAAAAGCGATGGACGATGCTATTAAATTAGGTGCAGATGTGCTGAACTTGTCACTTGGTTCAACTGCTGGTTATGTAGATAACAGTAACCCTGAACAGCAAGCCGTTACTCGTGCACAAGAAAATGGGCTTTTAGTAGCTATTTCAGCTGGTAACTCAAATATGTTTGGGTCAGGTTCCTGGTACCCTTATGCGGAAAACCAAGATTACGGCTTAACGGGTTCTCCATCTGTTTCTGAAGATTCATTTGGTGTTGCGTCGTTTGAGAATAGCATAATTACAGCGTCGAGTTTCACTTATGAATTTGATGGTGAAGAAGCTGGTCGCGCGTTATTCTTGCTAGCAAATGATGCTGAACCGAACGATTTGCCTCTAGAAGAATACCCAGTGGAATTTGCAGGCTTGGGGAAAGTTTCTGATTTCGAAGGCAAAGATTTAACAGGTAAATTTGCTTTAGTTTCTCGCGGAGAAATTAATTTCGTTGACAAAGGTTTGAATGCACAAGCTGCTGGTGCTGTTGGCGTTATTGTTTATAACAATGCTGCAGGTACAATCAGCATGGCATCGGATTCTAGAATTAAAATTCCATACATGTCTGCGCTTCAAGAAGATGGATTAGCAATGAAAACTGCTATCGATAATGGACAAGAAGTAACAGTTGGGTTTGACGGGATATACCTAGAAACTCCGAGTCCATCGGCAGGTACAATGAGTTCATTTACTTCATGGGGTCCAACACCGAACTTAGATTTTAAACCTGAAATCACTGCTCCAGGTGGGAATATCTTCTCGACATTAAATAATGATGGATACGGTTTAATGAGTGGTACATCAATGGCAGCACCACATGTAGCGGGTGGTACGGCGCTAGTGATGGAACGCGTTAATGAAGAATTCGGTCTAACTGGCGCTGAACGTGTACAGTTTGCTAAAAACTTAATGATGAATACGGCTAAACCAGTTGAATTGAAACCAGGACAATTTGTTTCTCCACGTCGTCAAGGAGCGGGTATTATGCAACTTGCGAACGCGTTAGAATCAGATGTTATGGTAACAAACGCAGCAACTGGCGAAGCTAAAGTAGCGTTAAAAGAAATTTCTAATGGTCAATTTGGTTTCTCATTGAATGCTAAAAACTTCAGTGATGAAGACAAAACGTATGATGTAAACGTACAATTACAAGTGGATCGACCGGTGAATGGCGGAATGTTTGTAACTTTACCAAACAATCCTGCTTATGGATCGATTGTATTAGATGAAACAGATGCAACCATTTCGGTTCCTGCAACAGTAACAGTGCCGGCCAATGGCGAAGCTTCCATTGATGTGGCTGTTGATGCATCAGCTTCTGAATGGTTAAAAGATTACTTTACAAATGGTTACTTCATTGATGGGTTTGTATCTCTTACTGATCCAAATGAAGAAACTACAGGAAATGTTCCTTTATCAGTACCATTCTTCGGATTCAACGGTTCATGGGATGATGCGTCAATCTTTGACTACAATGCGTGGGAAGAGTTAACGTATTGGGGTGCTCAAGGATTAGCAGATGAAAATGGTAATTATATTGCAGGATCATCATTAGAAGAAGGTTTTGATCCTTCGAAATTTGCTTTTTCTCCAAACGGGGATGGTAATGTAGATTCAGCAATTCCTGTTTATTCTCTAATTCGTAACGCTAAAAGCTTTGAAGTAAACGTATTAGACGCAGAAGGAAATAAGTTACGCACAATTCGTACGGAAACTAACTTAACGAAACATTACATCAGTACAAGGTCTTACACATACAACCCAGCTAATGGTTGGGACGGATTAATCAATGGGAAGTTGGCTGCAGATGGACAATACCAAATTCAGTTGCGTGCTGTCATTGATTTTGAAGGTGCTGAGTGGCAATCAATTGAATTCCCAATCATCGTAGATACAGCAAAACCGGTTGCAGAGATTAGTTATGATATGCAGAATCAAGTCGTGTCCATTGCAAATCTTGCAGACAATAAAAATGGTGTCGGCATTGACCGTGTAGAAGTTCATCTAAATGGTAAAGAAGTAGCGGAATCGGCTACTCTTGAAACGTACACGTTTGATCAAAAAGTAGGTAAAGATGATCAAGTACAAGTTCGTATTTGGGATATTGCAGGCAACGTGAAAGTAGAAACGTTTAAAGGTAATGGACAGTCAGTAAATGAAGATTCTACAGATGAAACAGCAGGTTCACCAGGTGAATCAAGTCCAGGTATCGGCGATGACAGCTCTGCTCCAAATGAGCCAGAGACAGTTGAACCGGTCATCTACATTAATACACCAGGTTTCTTCACATATCATAAGTCATCACAAGTAAAAGTTGAAGGATATGTGGAAGATGATTCGAACATCGCTTCATTAAAAGTGAATGGCCAAGAGGTCACTTCATTTGATGGCAAAAACTTCTCTCACACATTGTCACTCGCAGATGGTGTTCAGAAGGTGAATGTAGAAGCTGTTGATGAGTTTGATAACACAATGGCAATCACACGAAGAGTTTTCGTTGATACGACAAAACCAACAGTAAAGGCTTCATCTGTTCCGAAAACCGTTTCATCGGCGGCTGGTAATCCTGTTATTCAAGTACAAGTTGGAGACAACTTCGATGAAATTCGTTTATATCTAAATGGCAGTGAAGTGTTCTACAAACCTATTTCTGAACCATATGCTATGTTAGGATACAACCAAACTATTGACGTAGAACTTCCACTAGTAAAAGGGAATAACACGTTTGAATTAAAAGTAGTAGACCTAGTAGGTCACGAAGCAACGCAAGTGATTAAAGTGGCGAAGAAATAAATAGAAATTATTTATGAATAGGTAAACCCCTTCTCTTTTTGGGGGCCAACTGAAAAAGTACACTTAGTCTTCAAAGCTCCCCTCTCTCGATAAATCGAGAAAGGGGAGCTTTTCTTTTTTTATGTCTCCGTTAAAACAAACTAGTTGATTTTCGTTACAACGCACTTCCATGTTTCGAAGCTAGCGTAGCGATGCAACGCACTTCCATGTTTCGAAGCTAGCGTAGCGATGCAGAAACAGAAACAGGCGGACGCTTTCTCGCCATTAGTCAAGAGTTTTCCCGTTTATTTTCAGGAGAAAAGAGTGAGCGCGAAGTACTAAGTGGTTGCTTTCCGTTCCGGCGCTCGCTTTCCACGGGCACGGCCTCAGCCGCTTGAGGACAACAGTATATTGGTCACGAAGGCGTTGACTCGCGTAGTGGCGTTCTTAGCCTTCTATCCTTTCCGCTCGTTGTAGGCGCTTCGGCTCGCACTGTTCCCGCAGGAGTCGCCGCCTTACACTACAATCATCTACTAAATTTAAAATAAACAGAGATTTAGGTCATAGTTTTTGTGAAATTAAAATACTTAATTTAGGTGGTGTCTTGAATGATTTCAAATCAACTGTCTCTTTCACTTAGTCCATTTATGGCAATTTACCATATGGTCGTACCGAAAGATAATATGCTTAATGAATAAATTAATTTTCGACAAAATCATACAAACATTCCCATGGAAAATAATTGTAAATCATATATACTATTACTTATAGATAAAAAGTCATGCAATTTTTAAATTTTTAAATCTATTTAGTGGTAGGCTACATCTATTTCACTAGAAGAGGAGCATAATAACATGTTAAAACTTTGGACAAAGTCTTGTGGGATTTGTAAAGCTCAGAATGTGGACATGATTAAGTATCAAAATCGTAGTGGAATGACTATGATTTTTTGTTATACATGTAAAAATTATGCTGAAAAGAGATCTTTTAAGGTTCTTAAATATTACACTGGACAGAAGTGCTAAAAATCTAACTGATGTAAAATGAAGAAGAGTTAAGTAAGATAATGATGAATTGTATATTATAAAGAATACCACTGATTAAAAAAGTACCTCTATTCAATTTATTGAATAGAGGTACTTTTTTGGGTTTATGAACTTTATAACAAAGAGATAATTTAAATTATAAATTAAGAAATCGCTAGAGTTTTTTTAGTAAGATGGTGTCATTTATTAAACAAGTGATGTCTATTGACTACTTTGCAACATGAATTCTATGAACCAAGGAAATTAGACAATAATTTACAAAAGTTCCTATTTAAATTAAAGTAGGTTTCCTTTAGAGTACAGGTAACAGTTTAAGCAACAGGTGTTTAACATGTGTTGTTATCTATTTAAATTAATAAATCTACTTCAAAATATATAAGAGAAAAGGGAATGATTTTCTAATGTTAAATCTTTTGAAGCTAAAGCAATGGAAGCGATCTTGTGGAATCTGTAAAGCACAGAGCGTAGATATGATTAAATATGAAAATTCTAGTGGAACACGCATGTATTTCTGTCATTCATGTCGAAGATACCCAGAGAGAAGATCTTT
Source organism: Paenisporosarcina sp. (assembly GCA_041551995.1). Lineage (GTDB taxonomy): Bacteria > Bacillota > Bacilli > Bacillales_A > Planococcaceae > Paenisporosarcina. The sequence goes on along the minus strand of JBFELW010000039.1, from coordinate 1,914 downwards.
TAGAGTTCTCAAACATTATAAAGGGATAAACTAGGCTCTTTTTTTAGGTTTTAAAAGTTCAGCTAAGATTGTGTTATTATTTACAAATTCAAATAATTTGTAACCATATATTAGTAAGAACGTCTAATCACTACAAATGCTTGTTAAAAGATGGGGAGACTGTTTTTTGAATTGACGGGTCTACTGAAAGGGGGAAGAGTATGAACCGGACTTATGTGTATAGGTTAGTTTTAATACCCCAGTTTGTACTTATGATTTTAAACTTTTTGTTCATTTTTATTCTTTTAGTTCCTTTTCTTGCTCAGTCATTACATAATGTTTTAGGCGGTACTTTGTATTATTATATTGAGAACCTCATTCTAGGAGTGAGTATTCTATTAGGTAGTATCGTTACAATCCTAGTTTTTCAGAAACGATATCGAATGAAGAAAATGTTAATTATTAGTAGTATCCAATTCCTAGTTCTAATATGTTTCTTCATCATCTATTACTTAAATATGCATGAATTAAGTGAGTTGATGAACAGACCCACTAATGAATAAATACGACCAGTGATATCATGCAAAACGAACATGAATAAATAGAATACCCAACTAATGATAAAGAAAAAATCAAGAGAACCTTCATTGGGAATGAAAACTATTTCACTGTATTCTCATGAGAAAGGGATGATGGTTAAGATGAAAAAGATTTTAGTGATAAGCAGTATACTGATATTCATCATGTCAGGATGTACAGAAGAAACAAATACGGCACAGCCACAACCTATTAATTATGTTGGTTCGTATCAAGACTTATACATCACTCAGTTTGCTGAGATCGTTAATACAGGGACATATCGCTACTCTACAGGAAATGTTTTTGTGCGACATCAAGTTTTTAATAACGATAGAGCAAGAGCGATTGAATTGTATCCAAATATGATGTATGAACCAGATGTGCCTGATAGCATGCAAGCTGGATACACAGCTGAAATTAAACTTGAGCAAGTGAATCGATCAGCAGAACAACCGAAAGTGATTCATTCAAAAACGATTAACAACTGGAAAGATGCAAAAGTGAAAATGCCTAATGAGGCAGGGAAAATGTATAGATATACGATAATAGTGAAAGATGCAGAAGGTATCGTGAAAGATACACGGTATGATCCAATTTATACGACTTTTGGTGACTACAATATGGCTATGAATATCTCTAAGTCTTCTTATAAAGTAGGAGAGACAATTACAGCCTTCCTTGAAAATTGGGGTCCTAATCATTTGGCTTACCATAAGTATGGGAAACTCTTTAAAAAAGATGGAGAAAACTGGGTGGAAGTTGAGGTGGAAAGAAGGGACTCCTGGGAAGGTCCAGCCATTATGCCAAGTGTTCGGAATATGGACCATTTACGAATAGATAAACATTCTGAGTTTTTACGACCGGGTCATACCACAAGTATAGTGTTAACCTCGTTTGAAATCGGCAAAGGTGAATACCGATATGTAATTGAATCAGGTTCAAAGAATGATATATATGAATTGGAAGATTTTTTTGTAGTAGAGTAATGTGAATAGCAAAACGGCGGCCGAAATTGTATCTTCGGCCGCCACTTTTATGTTTAGAATGGTATTTCTTCTTTATTACCCCAAAAAGAAAAATTCTCAATCATAGATGTAAATGTCGGTGATTTTATACGCTCCATACTCATCTATGACGATGGTGTATTCTTTCGCTCGTTCGTAGAAGGTCCAATCTCCGGCAGCATTCATAAAATCAAATGTTTCGTATGTGCCGACGGTGGCTAGCTCTTCATCGAAGTAGATCTCAGTGATTTCGTTTGATAAGAAATCGAAAACCATGCCTTGACCTGAAATGTCAGCAATATATTCTTCCATCTCATAGTATGCTGTGCTGTCATATAAAAGAAGGTCTTCG
>JBFELW010000038.1:0-10230 GCA_041551995.1 Paenisporosarcina sp. | reverse complement strand
TCAGTGATTCATTTATTTCCTCACTTCAAATATTCAAATAGTGAAACCGGTCGAGATTATTATACTGGGGGTTCAGGAATATCTGGGACACGTAATAAAGATAGAAAAGTAGAAGATGAACTCATCAAACCATATTAATTTTTTTGGTAACAATCAAGAGAAGAGGAGAGGTACATTTGGCTGTCGTCTTAATTATTTTGGGAGTGACCATTTTCCTTTTGGGGTTACTTACTCCTGTAAGTGATCTTTTCACCTTACCACTATCACTCATTCTAGTTGTTTTTGGCATTATTCGCTTAGTGAAAATTTAAATGAATCGATTCGATTTTATAAATCCTCAATTCGATAGTAAACACGAACATTTAATTATTTTTTATATTAATTATCCGTTTACTCTAAACAGGTATCGTTTGATTGTAGCGCAATGCGGCGACTCCAGTGGGAACAGCACGAGCTGAAAGCCCCACAGTCGAGGGCAAAGGAACAAAGGCTAAGAACGCCACATCGTGGTGGCAACGCCTTCGTGACCAACATCCTGTTGGCCCGAGGAGATTGAAGCCGTGCCCCACGGAAAGCGTCCGCATGGAGCGGAAATCAAACTTTATTCGGATTCTATTGCTAGGTATTTTACTTTGAAAAAATCTCAAAAAGGGGGGATTTCATGAAAAAAGGTTGGATTTCAGTAATAAGTGGCTTAGTTTTAGGGGTATTTATTTCATTCCTTACACTTGAATATAATGGATTAAGGATTATTCACCAAAATATAGACGGCACTGCTGAAAGAACAATTAACGAGTTAGATTTTAATTTAATTACAAATGCCTTTTTAATAGTTGTACTATCAATAAGTATGATTTATTTAGTTTTAACTATGATAGAAAAGAATAGAGGCAGTCATGATACTTAATACAACCGTTTTATTTTTAAACTCAGTGTGTGCATAGCAATATTCTATACACTCATACTGTTTAAGAACATGAAAATTGATTCCGTACATGAAGCCAAGTAAACTGATAGCAAGGAGGCTGACATCTATGAAAACTGAACAACAATACTTTGCAGAAGCCATTTCTCTAAAACAATACATGGACGAAATGGACACACATAAAGAAAACAGCTTAACTATATATGATGAGTTTCAAGTTCCTCAAGACGATGAATTTATTGCTTTATTAAAAGAAAAGGCTCCGCATATCCTTTGCATTACAGAAGACTGGTGCGGTGATGCCATGCTGAATAACCCCATATTGCGTCGAGTTGCCGAAGCGGGAAATGTGGATGTCAGAGTCGTATACCGAGATCAAAACTCAGAATTAATGGATCGCTATTTAGTAAACGATGGACGTTCGATTCCCATCTATATCTTGTTAAATAAAGACGGTGAAGTGATTGGTAAATGGGGTCCGCGAGCTCCGAAATTACAGGAGTATGTGATGGATCTTAAAAAAGACTTACCAGCTTCAGATGATTCAAACTTTAAAGAAAAACAAAAAGAATTTATTGAGAAAATCACAGCCGAGTATATTTCTACAACGGAGTATTGGTTATGGGTGTACGAAGACATTCGTAAAGAGTTTACGGGAGCCTTACAAAAACTGTCATAATTGTTGATTTCAATATATTGGTTTATACTAAAGAAAATGAAGCCGGCAGACATTGCACGGCTTCTTTTCATGCCAAGTGCAACTTTTTGTTCTCAATGGCAGTCTTATTAGTTGATGAATATGAAAAGCAGGAAGGAAATGTGTATGAAACGTGCACGAATTATTTATAACCCAACGTCTGGTCGTGAACTATTTAGAAAACATTTACCAGAGGTATTAGAGAAATTAGAAATCGCTGGCTACGAAACTTCTTGTCATGCGACAACATGTGAAGGTGATGCGGTGAAAGCCGCTAAAATTGCAGTAGAACGAGGGTTTGACTTAGTCATTGCAGCCGGCGGAGATGGAACTTTAAACGAAGTGGTGGCAGGTGTCAGTTCATTTGAAAAACGTCCGAAAATTGGACTAATTCCAATGGGAACAACCAATGATTTTGCGCGCGCAATGCGTATCCCTCGAGATATCGTTAAATCGGTTGACATTATCTTAACAGGTCAAACCATTCCTGTTGATGTGGGCGTCGTTAACGACCGACACTTCATAAACATAGCCGGTGGCGGTAAAATGACCGAACTCACGTATGACGTCCCAAGCAAACTAAAAACGGTTTTGGGTCAACTCGCTTACTATTTAAAAGGCATCGAAATGTTGCCTTCCATTCGTGCAAGTCATCTTCATATTGAATATGATGAGGGAATATTTGATGGCGAAGCAATGATGTTCCTAGTCGGCCTTACCAATTCAGTTGGTGGTTTTGAGAAACTAGCTCCTGACTCCAGTATTAATGACGGGAAGTTCACCTTAATTATTTTAAGGAAATGTAATATCGCAGAATTCATTCGATTAGCCACACTTGCCATTGGTGGCAATCATCTAGATGATCCTTTAGTGATTTATCGAAAAACAAGCCGCATTAAAGTGACTGCAGAAGATAAGGTTCAATTGAATCTTGATGGCGAATATGGTGGTAATTTACCTGCCGAATTTAAAAACTTATGTCGTCATATTGAAGTGTTTGTTCCAATCGATGACATTCGCGAACAAGATCGACCGTAATAAAAGAGCTGTTCTAAAAGTCGGTTAATATGACTTTTAAGAACAGCTCTTTTTATTTCCTATAACAACCCAATCGCTGCTCCTTGGTCTCCAGCCAATAAAGGAAGTGACTCCACTCGTTCCCAACGGAATTGAAAGGTCAGCCCATCATCTTCCCCCTCACACATAACCAGATGGTCCCACTCCTCTTGGTCGCCTAAATAGGTGAAATGAAAAAAAGTGCGTTCGTGGATTGTATTTCTTTCACGAGGGTAATAATTGTATGTATGGATATTTTCGACCATCGCTAGGTCTTTTCGAAGAATACCTGCCTCTTCTTCAATTTCACGGTACATAGCATCGACTAACAGTTCGCATTCTTCAACAGTACCACCAGGAACTTGTAACCCAGCTTCTGGATGGTCTCTATGTTTAAATACAAGTATCTCTAAACTCGGTCTTTGTCCTTTTGTAATGTATGCCAGCACTTTTCGCTTCTTATTCAAGGGGTACACCTCACCATTTACATATGATTACTTTAGAATACAAAACATGCTAAAGCTTGGCAAACTGTTTTTGTGAAGGTTTTCACATATCTTTCACATGCTCGTGACAGAATAGATACATCTCGTGATTTTGAAGTCTATGAAATAGGGTAATATAGAGGGGAAAGAAGGTGACGTCAATGTATAAGAAACAAGAGAAGAGATTGATGTGGCTTGTCTTTATTGTCGCCGCTATTATGATGTTGTCAATACTTGGTCGGATTTTCGGAAGTTAGAGGGAGGGAAGTCAAGTGGGAAATGAAGAAGCAGTATTTTATAGTCGTGTTTTAACAGAATTGACGCTTTCGTTTCATATTATTTACGCCACCATTGGGGTGGGGATTCCACTAATGATTATGATTGCACAGTGGGTCGGTATTAAGAAGAACGATGAACACTATATTTTACTCGCAAGACGCTGGGCTCGTGGATTTGTTATTACGGTAGCTGTCGGCGTTGTAACTGGAACGGCAATTGGACTGCAACTCTCTCTGTTGTGGCCGAACTTTATGGAACTAGCAGGTAATGTGATTGCCTTGCCTTTGTTCATGGAAACATTCGCATTTTTCTTTGAAGCCATTTTCTTAGGCATTTATTTATATACATGGGATCGCTTTGAAAATCAGAAGAAGCATTTATTATTGCTGATTCCTGTTGCGGTAGGCGCATCATTTTCTGCCGTATTTATTACCATTGTGAACGCGTTTATGAATGCACCTCAAGGGTTTGATTTAGTAAATGGGGAGTTAATCAATATTAATCCACTACTCGCCATGTTCAATCCGGCGATGCCAACAAAAGTTGCACATGTTGTTGTGACCGCATATATGACATCGGCATTTGTGTTAGCATCTATTGCCGCATTCCGTTTATTAAAAGGGTCAAATCATGTTTACCATAAAAAAGCGTTATTTTTAACGATGAAACTAGGATTAATTTTCTCCATTGCAACAGCCATCATTGGAGACTTTTCAGGTAAATACTTAGCTGAATACCAACCAGAAAAATTAGCAGCAGCTGAGTGGCATTTTGAGACAGAAGAAAACGCGCCTCTTATTATGTACGGAATATTAGATGATGGGGAAGTAAAGTATGCCATTAAGATTCCTTATGGACTTAGTGTACTGGCGCATAGTAATCCATTTGCAGAAGTGAAGGGATTGAATGATTTTCCTGAAGATGAGATCCCACCACTTTATATTCATTACTTGTTTGACTTAATGGTGACGATTGGGGTAGGTCTAACTGCGCTTTCTGCACTGTATGTTTTTGCTATAGGACGGAAATGGTCATTCGTTCAAACCAAATGGTTCCGCTGGGCTATAGTCGCTTCAGGTCCGCTAGCTATGCTCGCTATTGAAGCGGGTTGGTGGTTAGCTGAAGTAGGACGTCAACCCTGGATCCTGCGAAATATTATGAGAGTAGAAGATGCCGCTACCACAAGTGGGCAAGTGGACCTTATGCTCGTGTTATTTGCAGGACTCTACCTCATTCTTGGCGTAGGTAGTGTGGTTGTTCTTCGACGCATGTTCAAACGAAATCCAGTGGAGCAAGAAATAGAAGACCGACGCAAAGAACAAGGTGGTGACGTTCTATGACACTAGAAATTATCGGGATTTCCGTCTTATGGGTGTTTCTTTTCGGTTATCTCATTGTGGCATCTATAGACTTTGGTGCAGGATTCTTTAATGCGTATAACACATTAACAAGACGTGAACATATTTTAACGAGTATTATTGAGCGCTATTTATCACCAGTATGGGAAGTAACAAATGTTTTTCTAGTATTTTTCTTTGTCGGCATTATCGGGTTCTTCCCGAAAACTGCCTTTTATTACGGCACAACCTTATTAGTGCCCGCAAGTATCGCCATTGTTTTACTGGCAATCCGCGGTTCATATTATGCATTTGCCATGTATGGTTCATATGGACATAAAGGATACACCTTTATGTACGGGATGGCTGGTTTATTCATCCCAGCATCTCTATCCATTGTCTTGACGATTTCTGAAGGTGGATTTATATCAATGGTGAATGGTAACCCGGTTCTAGATTACTGGACGCTCTTCACCAGTCCGCTAACGTGGAGTATCGTTGTATTAAGTATTACAGCACTACTCTACATCTCGGCTGTATTTTTAACGTGGTATGCGAATAAAGCAGGCGACTCATCGGCAACCGAGTTACTAAGGAAATATTCATTAATATGGGCCATACCAACCATGATTACAGCAGGAGGGATTATTTTTGAACTTCGTGGGCATAACCCAGAACACTACGCACGGATTCTTGATTTGTGGTGGGTGTTCGGCTTATCCTTCCTTCTATTTGTAGGAACGGTATGGCTCATTTGGAAACGTAAAAGCTATGGTTTAGCATTTGGATTATTAACAGGCCAGTTTGCTTTAGCCTTCTTTGGATACGGAGTTTCACATGCGCCATACTTGTTGTATCCTTATCTAACGATTTACGATAGCTTCACGAACGAAGCGATGGCCATTTCGCTAATTGTGGCGTTTGTCGCAGGGTTAGGGCTATTGCTACCATCCTTGTATTTATTACTACGACTGTTTTTATTTAATAAAGACTATGTGAGTGGGAAAAAAGATTTCCATGCCTAAAAGGAGGCCAAAATCATGACAGACTTTTTAATGTTTTACGCACCTTTCATCGTCTTAATTGGATCAATTATCATCGCCTTTTGGTCCGCCACGAAAGATGGACCTGTAAGGGAAAAAGAATAGAGGAAAGAAGGATACGTCGTTACTCTAGCTTCGAAATATGAAAGCGGGTTTAAACGGAAATCGAATTGATAAAGGGCTGTCCTAAAAGTCATGTTAAACGACTTTTAGGACAGCCTCTTCTTTTGTCTATCTAATAGGGTGTTTAAAATTGTTACCTGTAGAGTAATCAAATACCCCACACGTTTTAAATCAGATTTATTCTAACAAATTGAATAAGATTAATCCCATTAAGGAAAGCTATTTGAATGGATGTATTCTTATAGATATGGGATACCGGAAAGGATACTTTAAAGATATGTATGAGTATATAAATATTGGTTTAAATATAGAGTCTTTTATTTATATAATAACTATTATAGTAGGGTTTATTATCCTCATCGCCTTCTTAAAATTAGACTGGAGACGGTATGGTTTACTATATGTAATTGCAACTTTAACGGGTAATATAATCTGCTATATATTTGTGAAATTAAACTTCTATTCTTATCCCTATTTACTCTTGCCTACCTTTGAAATCATGCCTATAAGTGCAATCGCTTTTTCATTTCCTGTCATGGTATTGATAACTGTGCGATATAGCCCTGAAAAATGGATTTGGAAAATTCCATTCTATATGACAATTGTTCATGTAGGTGTTCTTATGGAGACATGGATATTAAATAACACACGTATGATTGAATATAATTATAAATGGGATTTATGGGATTCATATACCTCCTGGTGGATATTTTTCCTTCTTTTTGAATGGATTGGAGGCCTCATTATCCCAAATCATTTTCGCAAACCGCTTGATTCAACTCAATTAAAATACGGAAAACTTGGGTGGGCGGCGATCCATTTTGTATTTATTGCCACCATATTTCTAGTGGGGTACTATCTAGGAACTCTTCAGGCAAAGTGATTCTGATTGACCATTCCTCTCGGTTTACATAAGATGGGTAATAAAAGAACGGAGTGTTCCTATGAAAACGATTGGTTTAATTGGAGGCATGAGTTGGGAATCTTCATTGGAATATTATCGGATTATCAATGAAGAAGTAAAACATAGATTAGGTGGTTTACATTCTGCCGAGTGTATTCTATATAGCGTTGATTTTGAAAAGATAGAACGATACCAAAAAGAAGGGGACTGGGAAAGTGCTGGCGAAGTTTTGGGGGACGTGGCTCTGTCTTTAGAAAAGGCAGGCGCAGATTATATTGTCATTTGTACAAATACCATGCACAAAGTGGTTGAATCCATTGAAGAAAAAATCAGGATTCCTATATTACATATTGCGGATGCCACAGCTAAGCAAATTCAACAGACCGACATACAGACAGTTGGGTTACTTGGAACCAAGTATACAATGGAGCAAGACTTCTACAAATCACGTATAGAATCTAATGGAATCAAAGTGATCGTTCCTAATACTGAGGAAAGAGCAGAAATAAATAGAATTATTTTTGATGAATTGGTTTTAGGGGAAATTAATCAGAAATCAAGAGATTATTACAAACAAGTGATTCAGGGTTTAATAGAAGATGGGGCGGAAGGAATTATATTAGGTTGTACCGAAATTGGTTTACTAGTTAAGCAAGAAGATTCAAAAGCTCCACTATTTGATACCACTGTCATACATGCAATGGCAGCTGTCAATAAAGCGCTAAATCAATAACCTATGAACCGAAAGCGAGACGTTAAAGAAATAAATTGACAACCACTATTTGGCTAGCATATAGTAAGGGTACATAGTTAATTCGTTCTCCTAAAGGGGAGTAGCTTTTACAGCAAAGTCGTCATTACGGAGATTTTAGTCTCCCGGCTTTGTTGGCAACGACTTCGTTGTTAGCAAGACCTTTACCGATTGGTAGAGGTCTCTTTATTTTAAAAAACCTTTATCGTTCCTGGTAAAGGTTTTTTTATGTTTATTGACCAGGAACGGACCAACGAGATGAACGATGAAGACAATGAACACAAGGAGGATATGGATGATATTAAGGAAATACATGGCGCGTTTAGGAATTGGATCTGCAAAGATTGATTTAATACTCGATAAGGTAATATACAAATCAGGTGAAGAGGTAAAGGGACACTTTCATGTTAAAGGAGGAACAATTGATCAACAATTGAAACGGATCGATTGTGATTTTGTAAGGAGTAATGTGAAGAAAGGAAGCAACAAGGAAGAAAAAGTAATTGATAGTGTCACAATTTTTACAACAAAAAACATTGAATCAGATGTGGTCAGTGAGATTCCTTTTACGTTTCTTCTACCTAAATCTATTGAAATAAATAACGACTTTACCTATCGATTTAAATCTAGACTTACCTTTAGTCAAGGCGTGGAAAGCTTCGACTTTGATGACATTCAAATTATCAAAAATTAAATCAGCAAATAATGAGTAATTGGACCAAATAGAGGGAAAATAAAAACAAACTTCGTTTTGAAGGAGGAAATAGAATTGGATGTATCCATTTTATTAGAATATGGCTGGGTTTTATTAGTATTAATTGCCCTTGAAGGATTATTAGCAGCAGATAATGCACTAGTTTTAGCTATTATGGTGAAACATCTCCCCGAAGCAGAAAGAAAGAGAGCGTTATTCTACGGTCTCGCAGGAGCGTTCGTGTTCCGTTTCGCGTCCTTATTCATCATCTCGTTCCTGGTTGATGTATGGCAAGTACAGGCAATAGGAGCTCTATATCTCTTATTCATTGCAATCAATCACATTGCGAGGAAACTTTACTTTAATAAACACCGGATAGATAATAAAGAAAAGGAAAAAAAGAAATCTGGATTTTGGATGACAGTATTCAAAGTTGAATTAGCGGATATTGCTTTCGCAGTAGACTCTATTTTAGCTGCTGTTGCCTTAGCGATGACTCTTCCAAACACAAACCTGCCTAAAATTGGCGGAATGGATGGCGGTAAGTTCCTTGTCATCTTTACTGGAGGATTAATCGGATTAATTATCATGCGTTTCGCAGCAAACTACTTTGTGAAATTACTTCATTCGAAACCAGGTCTTGAAATAGCTGCCTTTGCAATTGTCGGCTGGGTAGGTGTAAAACTTGCTGTATTGACTTTGGCTCATCCTGATATTCATGTCATTTCACATGATTTTGCACATTCTACTACATGGAAGCTTATCTTCTATGGCGTTCTAATTTCAATTGCACTAGCGGGTTGGTTCTTATCGAAAGATCAGAAGGAAGAACCACCTATGGATGATTTAGATGATACAATGATAAAATGAAAAAAGTTGCTCTTTCGAGGGCAACTTTTCATTTTGTCGTCATATCGTTAAATTTTGAAGATATATGATTGCCCATATTATAACCACTATGGATGGAGGTATTAGAAAAACCATTAATAATACCTTTTTAAAACCTTCCATAGCTACACCTCCAAAACTAAACTATATTCTTCTGTTTATACATAAGCTCTTTCTTCAAAACCACTTCATCGACTAACCACTTTATGAAAGAGGCCTTCAAAATATAGATGGGTAGAGAATAAATATAGCGCCAATTTTCAAGTTTATAAATGCCTATCCAAACCATGATTGGCTCAAAAATAAATGTAAATAGGGTAGCCATCACTGCATTTGCGATAAAAAAACTTTTCCACTTGGAAAAATACTGGTATAGAAACATGTGAGCAATAATGATAATTCCCTGATCGATAGAGATTAATCTGGGCATCAAATTTAATAATTGGTAGGGATAGGACCAGAGATGGCTTTCTACTCCAAAATCATCTAACATCATAACAAGTATCATTAATAATGAGCCGAATAACAGGATTTGGCTAATTCTATTTTTGTCTACAAACCTCCACCAAACGATCCACGGAATAATAAACAAGATTAGAAGTAACCACCACTGATAGGAAAACAAGTCATGCTGAATCCAATACTCTAATCTCATCTCACCAAGTTCTTTATGGACCTCACGTATTTGGTCAAAACTAGGATATTTTTGCATCATATTTCACATCCTATTTCTTCTTTTTAAATAATTCAGTTCCTATAGAGTAGGTTTGACAATATACATCGATTTTAACCTTATAGAAGAAAACTGAAATAAATCAGACCACTTATCACGAAAATAAAAGAGGCCTGTTCAAAAAGTCGTTGAGACTGACTTTTAAAACAGACCTCTATTCATTTTATTATGTCTTTAATCACCAAACATTTTAATATCGAAAAATAGAAGTTGAAATATAGAAAAAGAGAGAATTGGTAAAGTAAAGTATAAAATGATAAGAAGTGTCACATCCATTACTTCGGCTAATACTAAACTATGTAAAGTTCCTTCCAT
>JBFELW010000037.1:0-10332 GCA_041551995.1 Paenisporosarcina sp. | reverse complement strand
TTTCCGCTTTATGCGGACGCTTTCCGTGGGGCACGGCTTCAATCTCCTCGTCACTCTGTTCCTGCGGGGCTTTCAGCTCGCGCTGTTCCCACAGGAGTCGCCGCATTGCGCTTCAATCAAACGATACCTGTTTAAAATAAATGGATAATTAATATGAAAAATCAATTAAATGTTCGTGTTTATTATCGAATTAAGAAGTTATGAAATTGACTCAATTATTTTATGCTTTTATTTTACACTTTCTTTTATTGAGAGTCTTCGAAATGGTGATAAGCGTATTATCAAACAATCGAAAATAGCAGCAATTACTTGTTTGACATTAGCGCTATTATTACCGATAGCTTATAATTTGATATTTGGTTGAGAATGTAATAGTAAACAGTATTCTATTGAAGAAAGATTAGCCATATCAAATAACCTATCTTGGAAAGTGGTCATTTCATCCACTCTAGTTCTTTATAAAAAAAATTGTACATTCTGGTCAGTGATCAGCAATTCAAGTTATTCCTTCACCTTCAAGATTCCATGTCTGTTCATCATCTTCACTCACTCATATATAGTGTGAATAAAATGACCGACTCCAGTGGGAAAGCGAAGACGTCGAAATCCACTCGAGCAAAATGCTCGAGTTAGTTCGACGCAAGCCCACGGAAAGCGGTCATGTCATGAACATAAGCTCTATACTCTATATACATCGTACAATCAATAGACATCATCTCAAGTTTTCCTTCAAGATTCCATGTCTGTTCATCATCTTCACTCCCTCATATATATGTGAATAAAATGACCGACTCCTGTGGGAAAGCGAAGACGTCGAAATCCACTCGAGCAAAATGCTCGAGTTAGTTCGACGCGAGCCCACGGAAAGCGGTCATGTCATGAACATAAGCTCTATACTCTATATACATCGTACAATCAATAGACATCATCTCAAGTGTTCCTTCACAATTCCAATTTTCACTCATCATCTAAATCCCTTATATATATGTGAATAAAATGACCGACTCCAGTGGGAAAGCGAAGACGTCGAAATCCACTCGAGTAAAAGGCTTGAGTTAGTTCGACGCAAGCCCACGGAAAGCGGTCATGTAATAAACATTAGTCCTATATGATGATTACTACTTCTGATAGAAACGCTTGTTGTGTGAATTTATACAATTAAACTATAAACAGCCAACACAGCAATAGATCCCATGACAACCACAATGACATTTGCACCTGCAAAAGCAATTGCAAAGGCTGCAGTTGCTCCAATTAATCCGAATAAAATATTCCCCTCTTGCACGAATAGGATCGCAGGGAAAATTAATGCACCTAACACCGCAAAAGGAATATTTCGTAACACCCCACTTACAATCGGAGGCACTTCACGACCTTCCAAAAAAGTTAAAGGAAAAGCACGTGGAATATAAGTCACAATTGCCATACCAAGAAGCATCCACCAATACCAACTTTCCATTAAGCAACACGTCCTTTCCGTACATACAAAATTTCAACGAGTATGGCAGATCCCAATGTGGCAACTAAAATTGCCCAACCAGTGGAAAGTAATCCGGTCCAGTATAAGGCACTATGGATTGCAGCTCCAAAAACAGCTAACAATACCACCTTCCGGCTGCCCTTCATAGACGGCACTAACAAACCTACAAACATGGCATATAATGCAATTGACATGGCAGCTTGAAGAAATTCCGGTAAATTGGCTCCAATAACATGTCCAATTGCTGTAAAAAGAACCCAACTTCCATATGCGATTAAGATGACTCCAGTTGCAAATGGTGTTCGTATTTTTTCTTCTTTACGTGTAGCAAGCACCGAGAAGGTTTCATCTGTCACACCGAAGGCATAGATGGCTTTTATCCACCTTGCATCTGGCTGCATCTTTTCGTTAAGTGAAGCCGTCATTAAGAAGTGACGAATGTTAACAACAAATGTGTTTAAAACGATTAAAATGGGATCAACACCTGTTGATAGTAGTGTCAATGATATGTATTGTGCGGCTCCCGCAAAGACGAAAATACTCATCGCCGTTGCTTCCCACATGGATAAGCCGGTTGTTTTAGCAAGTAAGCCGAATGTTAGTGCAATCGGAAAGTATCCTATCGCGATACTCATACCTGCTCGTAGACCCTTGGTGAACGTCATGGACTGCACTCCTTTCTCGTGTTGTTTAATAAATTATACATACGTATGATAAAATAAACAATAAGAGGTGAGGCGTATGCAGGAAATGCGTAAAAACTTGGGCAGTCAATTAAATAAAATTCGTAGGCAACGTGATATGAGTTTAGATGATATGGCTAAACTGACAGATGTAAGTAAAGCTCAACTTGCTCAAATGGAAAAAGGGGAGTCGAACCCGACTGTCTCTACAATATGGAAAATTGCAGATGGATTGAAAATTAGTTTCTCTTCACTTTTGCAAACACCCAAATCTTTATTAACCAAAATCACACCATCAGACGTTCCTTTCCTAACTGAGGATGATGGTCGCTATCGTGTGTATTCGATTATTCCATACGATCCTGAACGTGGTTGGGAATTTTATCGACTTGAATTAGATTCACATAGCTCGTATGAAAGTGCAGCTCACAATGAAGGGGTTGAAGAAACCCTAACAGTGGTTGACGGGTCTATGAAAGTTACTGTAGCGGGAGATGACGTACATCTACTCAAAGGAGAAACACTCGTATTTTCGGGCAGTCAAGTCCATCGATATGTGAACACGTCTGACACAACCTCAGTTTTACATCTTATCATTCACTATAAGTATGTTTGATAAAGGTTTAGTGGGGGAAAACTATGAGGACAAGTTTTCCTCGAGTCTACTTTTAGAGAATAATAAACAAAAAAGTGTTGGATTTTATCCGAAATTAAGAAAAGATAAATTTTGAACACATACTAAAAATTAAGGCACAAAGAGGATGAGCCATATGCCTGATTGGTTATCAGCAGAAAACTTAATTGAACTCACACGAGATTACCGCGCACTTGGCCCTTTAATCGGTTTATTCCTTCCGTTTTTAGAAGCTTTTCTACCGTTTTTACCTTTATTCGTATTTGTATTTGCGAATGCCAGTGCATATGGTCTATGGCAAGGTTTTTTTATTTCGTGGGCAGGAACCGTTGTGGGATCGTATGTTGTTTTTTTACTTGTAAGGAAATATGGTCGTGCTCGTTTTCTGAGATTCATGACACGACATGAAAGAGTATTAAAACTCATACACTGGGTAGAGACACATGGCTTTGGACCACTTTTTTTATTATTATGTTTTCCTTTTACGCCATCGGCACTTGTCAATTTGGTTGCCGGTTTATCTAATATTAAAAAGAAAAATTATTTATGGACCCTACTAGCAGGAAAGTTCGTCATGATCTTGACAATTAGTTTCATCGGGTCTGATATTCGTGCACTTGTTACTCAACCCATCCGAACAGGAATTGTTGTAGCGGTCATCGTACTATTATGGCTTGTTGGTAAACAAATTGAACGGAAACTAAATGCACGTGTAGAAGATGATTTTAGAGAAGTACAGAAAGAACAACAATGTAGAGAGGAGCCAATTGATTGAGGTCTATGAAGCAAGAAATATGGGAGTGGACAAAAGCAATAGTTCTTGGTCTCATTGTGGTTATTGTTATACGTTCTTTCTTCTTAATGAACTATGCGGTTTCAGGTCAGTCCATGATGCCCACTTTACACAATCAAGACAAAGTAATCGTTAGTAAAATCTCTTATACGCTTGGGGATATCGATCGATTTGATGTTATTGTATTTCATAGCAATGACAGTGAAGACTATGTCAAACGTGTAATCGGTTTACCAGGTGATTTAATTACATACGAAAATGATCAACTTTATGTAAATGATGAGTTAATTCCTGAACCCTTTTTGGAGAGTTTCACAGAATATGTAAATCCAAATGAGAATTTAACAGAAGATTTTAAGTTAGAAGAGTTAACCGGCAGCTTTAGTGTACCAACGGATTCTTTCTTTGTTATGGGTGATAATAGAAGGCAAAGTCTAGATAGTCGTTATTTTAAATTTATCCATTCTGATCAAGTTGTGGGGCAAGTGGTTGCGAGGTATTGGCCGGTTAGTGATGCTACATTTAATTTTACTAAAGAACATCCCGAATAGTTTCCTCCTCTTGCTAGAGTTTAGTACAATAGAGGAAGGAAAGAATTCGGGATTTTTTTGTTATAGGAGGTTTAAACATGTCGCTTCGTTTAGTTACGGGTCGTGCAGGTGCAGGGAAATCTGCATTTATGAAAGAAGAAATCGTACAAGCATCGGCCGACAATCCTTTAGGCTCGCCGGTGTTTTTAATTGTGCCTGACCAAATGTCGTTTTCGTCGGAGTTTGCGTTGACAACAACGGATATTTTACATGGATTGATCCGTGCACAGGTGACAACATTTAAACGTCTAGCTTGGCGCGTACTCCAAGAAACGGGTGGCATTAGTCGACAAGAAGTCAATGGATTCGGCTACCGCATGCTGATTAGAAGTTTACTAGAGGAACATAAAGATGAGTTTTCTCTTTTCCGTCGAGCTGCTAGCAAACGAGGATTTACGGATCAAATGGAAATGTTATTGAAAGAGTTTAGTCGCTACTGTTTAGACGGTCACATCTTACAATCTTTAGAGCAGACACTAAAGAATTTAGATGCACCTCGAACATTACAAGATAAAGCACATGATATGATGGTGCTTTTACAAGCATTAGAAGCACGTCTCGGGACTGCTTACATTGATAGTGAAGGTTATTTCAGGTTACTTTCAAGCCAGTTGCATCAATCCGAAATTATTTATGACTCAGACATTTATGTCGATGGATTTGTGTCGATGACGACGAGGGAATATGAGATTATAGGCGAGCTCATGAAAAATGCAAAACGGGTGACAATTTCTTTGCCGCTCCATGACGAAGCAACAGATTTAATGGATGAGCAATCCTTATTTCACAATGCGGCTAAAACTGCAGCTCGTCTAAAAGAAATGGCAAACGAATCATTCATTGACGTGGAACCATCCGTGCACTTAACAGAGAATACTAGATTTAAGTCGGTTGAACTTACTCACATCGAAGCGAATTTAAATACGTATCCAGCACCAGCAATCGATGAAAGTGAAAATGTAATCATTATTGAGGCTGAAAACCGTCGTGCTGAGATTCATGCTGTGGCAAGACAAATTAGGCAATTGGTTCGTGATGACCAAATGCGTTATCAGGATATTGCATTGTTGTACCGCCAGGCCGATGTATTTGATGAGCTCATTGAAACAACTTTCGCTCAGTACGATATTCCCGTTTTTATTAACCGGAAAAAAGCCATGCTACATCATCCACTGATTGAATTCAGCCGTTCAGCTTTTGAGGCTGTTTTAAGTGGCTATAAATATGAGCCTATGTTTCGTGCGATTAAAACTGATTTGTTTTTCCCGCAACATGCCGATGTGATTACTTGGCGTGAACGAGCAGACCGCTTAGAGAATTATGTTCTATCACAAGGGATTTATGGTGAACGTTGGTTCGATGAAAAACGCTGGCATGTGAAAAAATATCGTGGTCTTGAGTTTCATACAAAGGTGCAAACAGATGAAGAGAAGGCGATTCAGGCTGATATCACAGCAGTTCGTGATTTGGTTACAGAGCCACTACAGCGTTTTGCAATCAAGATTGAAACATGTAAAACCGGACAACAGACTGCAGAAGCCTTATTTGAGTTGATGGAAGAGCTACAAATCTATGAAAAACTTCAGATTTTAAAAGATGTTGAAAATGAGCAAGGAAATCTATTGCTTGCAACTGAACATGACCAAGCTTGGTCTCAATGGGTTGATGTGTTGGACCAATTTGTGTTGATGTTTGGAGATGAAGAGCTGACTCCTGAAGCTAGTTTACGTTTGCTTGAGGAAGGTTTTGATACACTCGAATTCTCCCGTATTCCACCTGGACTTGATCAAGTGACGGTAGCTACAGTCGACTTATCTAGGTTATCTAAAGTGCGTGCAACCTTTGTTATTGGAGTTAATGATGGGGTATTTCCAAAACGGATGGAGCAAGAGGGTTTACTATCCGATACTGAGCGGGAATGGTTTACCCAAATTGGCTTCGAATTAGCACCTACTTCAAAAATGCGTTTAATGGACGAGTCCTATATGGCGTATCGGGCATTTACGACAGGTTCTGAAAAACTCATCGTCTCGTATGCTGTTTCGGATGAGGAAGGCAAGGCTTTATTGCCATCTCTTTATATTAAACGGTTGCATCAGTTATTACCGAATGTGGAAAAAGTGACAGCTGTTATTGACCCATCTGAAATAAAAGAAGAGACATTATCCTATATTCAACACCCTCGGGCAACGATGCCATACTTGGCAACCAAATTCCGTCAAGTAGAGCGAGGAAAGTCCATACAACCTGAGTGGCAAGCGGTGGAAACCTATTACAAGGAAGATCCAGTATGGCAAACGATTTTAGAGCGAGTCATTCGACCGACGCGTAAGACAAACCAAGAACGCTTGGACAGCGAAACAACAAATGCTCTATACGGGGACTCGTTTACATCAAGCGTATCACGTGTTGAAAAATACTATAGCTGTCCTTTTGCCCATTTCGCAACGTATGGGCTACGCCTAGAAGAACGAGCTGAGTTTAAGTTGGAAGCACCAGCAATTGGAGACTTGTTCCACGCTGCGCTTAAATGGATTGCAGATGAAACGCAACGTCTCAATATTTCATGGGCAAGTTTATCGACCACACAGGCTTGGGATCTTGCGAGACAAGCGGTAGATGAAATCTCGCCTTATTTTGTGAATCAAATCTTACTCAGTACAAGAAGACATCAATATATTCAGCGAAAGCTTGTCCAAATTTTGCAACGAACAATGGGCACATTACGCGATCATGCGAATATGTCCACATTTTCACCCATTGCGATTGAAGCGGGATTTGGGCCAGGGGAACAATTACCGCCACTATCCATTCCATTGAAAAATGGACAAGCCATGAAAATGCGTGGTCGAATTGACCGAGTCGATGCAGCAGTCGTTGATGGGAAATCATATATTCGTATTGTCGATTATAAGAGTTCAGCAAAAAGTGTAGATTTAAACGATGTGTACTATGGGTTATCCCTTCAAATGCTCACTTATTTGGATGTAGCTGTTTCGAATTCACGTATTTGGCTAGAAGAGGATGCAAGTCCTGCTGGCGTTCTGTATATGCATGTGCATAATCCTATGTTGAAGACATCAAAAGAATTGTCCGAAATGGATCTTGCAGAAGAGTTGTTCAAAAAGTATAAAATGAATGGTTTATTAATCGATGAAGTGCCTGTTTTACATGAAATGGATACTGAGATGGAGGGCATGTCCAAGGTCATTCCAGCTCGGGTGAATAAAGACGGATCGCTTTCATCATCTTTTTCAAAAGTAGTTTCATTACCAGATATGGAATTGCTCCGTTCATTTGTGCGTAAAAAGCATCAGCTAGCAGGAGACGGTATGCTTTCAGGTGACACTCGGGTGCTGCCATATCGCATGAAGGATAAAACAGCGTGTGATTATTGCAGTTTCCGCAGTGTTTGCCAATTTGACCCAACTGATCCAGATCAGCAATACCGGAAGCTTGCTGTGGATCCTGCAGATGTTGTGACAGATCGTATTCGTAAGGAGGCCCAACCAGATGTTGATACCAACTAAACCGCTTGACGTGACGTGGACGGATGCACAATGGCGTGCCATATTTGGCTCGGGGCGCGACGTCCTGGTTTCTGCTGCTGCGGGTTCAGGGAAAACAGCCGTCCTTATTGAACGACTTATTCAAAAAATGATTCGAGAGGATGATCCCATCGATGTGGATCAGTTGCTGGTTGTGACCTTTACTAATGCATCAGCGGCAGAAATGAGACATCGAATGGCAGAAGCCTTAGAACGAGAAATTGTTAAAAATCCAAGTTCATCCCATATCAGAAGACAGTTAAGTTTGTTGAATAAAGCCCAGATCTCCACATTGCATTCATTTTGCTTATCCTTAGTTAAGCAATATGCCTACGTTCTCGACTTAGACCCGGGTTTCCGTCTAGCAAATGATGCAGAGGCCGCTTTACTACGCGATGATGTATTAGTGGATGTGTTAGAAGAGGCATATCGAGCAGAGAATCCAGAAGAGATTTACCGCTTGGTTGATAGCTTTACGACAGATCGAGATGACCAAGCCATAGAAATGATCGTCGATAAGTTATATAGTGCAGCACGTGTACATCCTGAACCGGCGAAGTGGTTAGCATCTATTCCAGCCCAATATAACTTAGCTGAAGACGCTGTGATTGACGATCTTGAATTTATTGCACCCTTAAAGCTCACTATTCAACATACATTAGAAGAAGCGTATGCCATGACGGAAGAAGTGCGCCAGTATGCACTTCAACCAGCAGGACCCGCTCCTTTAGGCATAACAGTCGAGCAAGACCAGCAGTTATTGGCTGAAGCTATTCGACTCATTTCTGGTCATTCTTGGCAAGAGACATATACTTACTTTCAAGGGTTGAAGTTTGCCACAGCAGCGCGACTTCCAAAAGATACGTTTGACGATGATCTTGTTAAAAAGGCGAAGGACAAACGAGATCAATTAAAAAAACGTGTCATGAAGCTGAAGGAAGACTTTTTCACACGATCTCCTGGTCGCTTACTCGAAGAGATGAGAATGATGTATCCATTGCTTGAAACACTAGTGGAGTTAACCCGTGCATACGGAGAACAATACCGTGCTGTAAAAAGTGAACGGGGTCTCGTCGATTTCTCGGATTTAGAACATTTTGCACTGCAGATTTTAACGACCGAAGAAAATGGGGAGCTTGTCCCTTCAGCAATAGCAAATGACGTGATGGGACAATTTAAAGAAGTATTAGTCGATGAGTACCAAGATACGAATCGGTTGCAAGAAACCATTTTACAAATCGTGAAATCAGGAACCGAAATGGACGGCAATCTATTTATGGTGGGTGACGTCAAACAATCGATATACCGCTTCCGATTAGCTGAACCAATGTTGTTTCTCAATAAATACAGAACCTTTACAATTGAACCTGAGCAATCAGGTGTCAAAATAGATTTAAATGCGAACTTCAGAAGTCGACCAGAGGTATTGCACGCAACTAACTTCATTTTCTCGCAAATTATGGGGAAGCGTGTTGGTGAAATTGACTATGATGACGCAGCTGCTCTTAAACCAGGTGCTCCTTATACAGATGGTGAATCTGCCGTCGAACTGGCCATACTTTCGAACCAAGAAGAAGGGGATGAATCTGCTTCTGAAGATGACTCGGCAAACGTCGATCTTGTTGAACATGAAGAGCTGAAGAAATCTCAATGGGAAGCACGTTATATGATTCGGAAAATCCGCAAATTGATGGATAATCAAACCATGATAGTCGATCCATGGTCGAAGAAAGAACGTCCACTCGAATACCGTGATATCGTCATTCTTATGCGGTCTATGACGTGGTCGGAGGACTTAACAGAAGAGTTTAAGCAAGCGGGTATCCCATTGTATGCAGAATTGAAAAAGGGTTATTTCGATGCACTGGAAGTGATGATTATGTTAAATACACTTCGTATAGTGGACAACCCCTATCAAGACATTCCACTGGCGTCAGTGTTACGAGCACCGTTTGTTGGGTTAACCGAATCTGAGTTGTCCCGTATTCGACTTTCAGCACCAAAAGAGCCATTTTATGAAGCATTGAAACAGTTTGTGCGTCAAGGTGGTAGTGGGATTCATCCCGCTACAGCAGAAAAGTTGCAGCGTTTTCTACTTCATTATGAAGAGTGGCGTCACTTAGCTCGACGCGGGTCTCTTGCCGAATTAATTTGGCGTATATACATGGATACGTATTATTATGAAATGGTTGGCGCGATGCCAAATGGCAAGCAACGTCAGGCGAATTTACGGGCGTTACATGACCGGGCATTGTCTTATGAGAAAACGTCATTCCGTGGGTTATTCCGTTTCCTTCGTTTTATTGACCGGATGAAAAAACGTGGGGATGATTTAGGAACAGCCCGTGCGATGAGTGAGAAGGAAAATGTCGTTCGATTAATGACCATTCACTCTTCCAAAGGACTTGAGTTTCCGTATGTGTTTATTGCTGGACTGGGTCGTGATTTTAACCAAATGGATTTCAACGAACTGTATTTATTTGACCAAACGTTCGGTCTTGCTGTAAAAGCAATTGACCCTGAGAAACGAATTTCTTTTACATCTCTTCCTTTCTTAGCAATGAAAGAGAAAAAACAGCTCGAATTAAAAGCTGAAGAGATGCG
>JBFELW010000036.1:0-10367 GCA_041551995.1 Paenisporosarcina sp. | reverse complement strand
TAGAAAAGCTATAGGAATAAGCAAGAATAAAACCTAGAACTAAACAGACGATAGAAAAAATGATGCGTTTGTTTACAGCAGTTCGCGTCTGTTTACTCTGAATCTTTTTCATCTTCCTCCTCCTTTGGTTGTGGATTATATCTATCTAAAAAGGTTTGGAAGTACGATCCTACCTCTAGATCAATTACTCCCTTTTCACTAGCGCCTATTTGGGCAATGAGTGAAGGGTAGTAATTCATTTTTTCTGCGAATGAAGGGATAATGGCACGAACTTCATATCCATCATTCATAAATAATTGAATACGTAAAGGATTCGTTTTTGAAGGAACTAATTCGATTTGGGAAATCATAGAAAATACTTCCCCATTTAACTTAGCAAGTTCTTTGACCATACGAAGTCTAACTTTTTTATTGTCAAACCCGCTTAATAGAGGAGCATCTATTGGAGCGGATGTTTCTTCCCTCGTTAACAAGGCCCCATTTTCTAAAACGATTTGAAAATCATCATCTAATTCAACATAGGCGGCTTTTTCCCACTCTTTCACTTGAATTGTTACCGATGTTAAACCGCTTCTTTTGACAACAACATTTTTTACCCACTCATTTTTTTGAATAGCCTCTTCTGCATGGCTTGTCCTAATTTCCCACATGGATTGTCCTTTTTGAATCCCACTCTGACTAATGTAAGAATCACTAGAAGTTAAATGGTCACCTTGAACTTGAATACTGTGCACAAGGCTATAAGAAGATTGGAAATAGAGGAGACCTAATAACGTCACAAGAAATAGGACAAGTAATAACGTGAATTTACGGTTCGACCTTTTTTTCCGTCGTTCTCTTAAAGTTGGAATACGATCTTCGATATCAATTATTTTTTCCACGTTATTACCCCCTTACCTGTGTATTTGATCTTTAGAGAAGTGCAGGATAATACCGACTATTAGCCAGGTAGAAAACAAAGAGGAACCCCCATAACTAATAAATGGCAATGTTACACCTGTCACAGGAAACAAGCCAATGACAACCCCGATATTTAAAAATATTTGACTACCAATCATAGATACTAAACCTGCGATCATCATAAAACCTAATGGCGAAGATGATAATACTGCCAATCTATATCCAGTATAAAGGAAAAGGAAGAAAACCCCAATTAAAGCGATTGCACCAATGAAACCCATCTCTTCCACTATAATTGAGAATATAAAATCATTTTGTGGTTCAGGTAGATATAAAAATTTTTGACGACTATTGCCAAAGCCATGACCAAACAGACCTGATGGACCAATGGCTAACAAAGATTGAATACCTTGGAAACCACTTCCCAGAGGATCTTCCCATGGGTTAATAAACGCTTCAATACGTTTTAAACGGTATGGTGCTGAGGCAATCAAACCAATAATTGAGGCAATGCCTCCAAGGCAAACAAAAACGAAAAAACGGATTGGGTATCCTGAAATAAATAACAAAGCAAAAGCCGCTAAAATGAGTAAAAAGGCAGATCCAAAATCAGGTTGAATTAATATAATACCAGCTGGCCCTAAGCAAATAAGGAGATGGGATAATTTCCATTTCTTTTTTTGGTTCGCATTTTTCGCTAGCAAAGTTGATAAATACCCGATAACGGCAATTTTCACGAATTCTGCAGGTTGAATACTAAAACCAGCAATTTGAATCCAGCTTTGAGACCCATTGCGGACAACGCCAAGCCCTGGAATATAAACCGTAAATAATAATACGATAGATAACCAATAGACAATTTTCCAAAAAGCAGGCTGATGTGTCATTGGCGTTTTGTATAGAAAACTTGCGCCAATGATACCAATACCCCCATATATAGCTTGTTTCCAGAAAAAAGGCATGCTACTTTCATAATGGATTTCACCCCAATAAGAACCTGCTGAATAGACGAAACTAAGACCAATAAAGGTTAATAGTAAACTTAAAACTAAGAATACATGACTTTGTTTAGATTGCAGCTTTGGCATCCTTCCGTTTGTTCATAATTAGTCATTTAAATTAAATACAGCCGAAATAAAATCATCCCCGCGCAACTCGAAATTAGGATATTGATCCCAACTTGCACATGCTGGAGAAAGCAAAACAACGTCTTCTGCCTCTGAGATTTTTGCAGCGAAACGCACAGCCTCTTGTACATTATTTACGACTATGGTTTGTTCTACGCCACATTCTTGGGCAAATTCTTTTAGCCTTTCTTTTGTGTCACCAAAAGAAATTAGAGCTTTTAAATTCTTCATATGTGGTTTTAATTCATCAAAAGAATGACCTCGGTCTAAGCCTCCTGCAAGAAGAATAATAGGCTCTTTAAAAGCAGCAAGTGCACTCTTCGTGGCTAATGTATTCGTGGCTTTAGAATCATTGTAAAACCTTCGTTGTTTCCACTCTCTAACAAACTGAGTACGATGTTTGACCCCTGTAAAGGACGATAGTACATGTAAAATAGTTTCTTTTGGGCAGTCCAACAATGTTGCAGCTGCAATAGCAGATAAAACATTTTCCAAATTATGTTCACCTGGCAAAGCAATCTTGCTTCGTTCCACATATACTTCCCCGTACCAATACACAAACTCTTCATCAGCACTAATTCCCTCTGTTTTTTTACCTTTAGTGGAAAAAGGCAACAACTGGGCTTTGGTTTTCTCTGCAAACTTTGCCACTTCTTTTTGATTGCTCTTAAAAATAAAAACATCAGAGGATTCTTGGTTTTTAGTTACAGCAAATTTTGCTTCTCCGTAATCATCTAATGTTCCATGGTAGTCTAAATGGGCTTCATATAAATTTATCCAAATAGATATTTTTGGTCTGAATTTCTCTGTTCCCATTAATTGAAATGAAGAAAGTTCAGTCACAATCACTTGGTCTTCAGTTGCCTCTTCTGCAACTGTGCATGCTACTGTACCAATATTACCTGCTATTAGTGGTTTAAGCCCACCTTGATTAAGCATATGGAATAAAAGAGTTGTTGTTGTTGTCTTCCCGTTAGAACCAGTAATTCCAATTAACGGAGCTTCACTAATACGATACGCAAGCTCGACTTCCGTCCAAACAGGAATCCCTCTTAGGGTTGCTTCAGACACAATGGAATTACTGTAAGGTATACCTGGATTTTTCACCACAATTTCAAATCCTTCATCCAACAAGTTTTCTGGATGATGACCACAAATTACGGTTATCCCCTTACTTAGAACTCGTTGTGCATCAGGACTCTCGTCAAATGGTTTCGAGTCATTTACAGTTACAAATGCACCTAATTTGTGAAGTAACTCCGCAGCAGCTACACCACTTTTCGCTAACCCTAACACCAAAATTTTCTTGGCTGTAAATTCACCTGTATTCTTCATTTATAGCACCTCCAACAGAACTGCAACGAAAGCAGCTAAGAAGGCAGTAGCAGAAAATACAACAACAATTTTCCATTCCGACCATCCGGATAATTCAAAATGATGATGAAGTGGGCTCATTTTAAAAATACGCTTTCCTGTAGTTTTAAAACTTATTACCTGTAATATGACGGATAATGTTTCTACAACAAATATAATTCCAACAAGTAACAATAATAATTCTTGTTTCACTAAAATTGAAAGCATGGCAAGAGCACCACCTAATGCTAACGAACCTGTGTCACCCATAAAAACTTTGGCTGGATTTGCATTGAAAATTAAAAACCCTAGAAGTGCACCGGTTACAGCAAAAGCAAAAATGGCTAAATCTTGCTGATGGTAAACAAGAGCAAGTACGCCAAATGCCGTAAAGGCAATTGATGCCGTCCCTGAAACCAACCCATCTAGACCATCTGTTAAATTGACAGCATTTGAAAATCCAACTAACCAAAAGATTAAAAATGCAATATAGATAAACCCTAATTCAATGGACCAATCTGTAAAAGGAATACTCAGTGTTGTATCAAACGGTCCTTGTTTGAGTAAAAAAAATGAAGCTACTGCAAGAATAATCTGACCCACTAATTTTTGTAATGAAGTTAGCCCTAAATTTCTCTTAAGTACGACTTTAATGAAATCGTCTAGAAATCCGATTAACCCAAAGCCAACTAGTACTAAAATTAGTACAATTGTTTGAGTGGTTAACACATCTAAGTATAAGGAAACCCCAATCGTTGTTAAAACGATTGAAAGTAGAAAGACGAGACCACCCATTGTTGGTGTTCCAGCTTTTTTCATATGGGATTGAGGTCCTTCTTCTCGTATACTTTGACCAAATTTCATTTTTTTGAGTGCAGGGATGAAAAGTGGTGTGAAAATTACCGTCAAAACAAATCCGATGGTAACTATGAGTAATGTAGTGATGAGTGTCATATGTATTCTCCTTCAAAACAAACCTTATTTTTACTATTAATTAATTTTCTCTTCTACTTTATCAATTTTATCTACCTTTTCAACTTTATCACCTAAATAAAGATGTACAGTACCATCAATTGACAGCAAACTATTTTCCTTTGGAAGCTGGGCTATAATAGTAGAACCTGAACCATGCCATTCGATACGAAAAGGCTCATTCAAATCCATAACGTATTCTTTTTTCTCTCCGACGAGTTCTGGAACTCTTGCTTCTAGCCGGTCACCCCATCGATATTCTTTTTCGATTTGCATGGTTTTTTTTTCGAAGCCAATATACGGTGCACTGTCTTCAATAATTTGACCGACAATTGGCGCAACAATAACCCCTCCGAATTGTAACGCATGTTTAGGGTTATCTATGGCAACATAGACCACAATTTCCGGATCATCAATTGGAGCAAAGCCAATAAACGAAACAATGTATTCACCTTCGACATACCGTCCATTTACTGCTTTTTGAGCAGTACCAGTTTTCCCACCAATACGCATGAAATCTCTATAAGCTTGGCGGCCTGATCCCTTGGCAACAACAGATTCAAGAGCCTCTCGAACTTGTTTGGACGTTTCTTCTGAAATGACTTGACTTACTATTTCTGGTTCGTTTACAAGCTCAACTTCACCGGTTACTTCATTATAAATTCTTTTCACCACATAAGGCTTGAAAAGAGTACCGCCATTTACTGCAGCTGCAATAGCTTGAACTTGTTGTAATGGAGTAACGGATATGCCTTGACCGAAAGAAGTGGTCGCATGCTCTACGGGACCATAAGATTCTTTTGAAAAAAGAATCCCAGTCGACTCTCCAGCAATAGATGATCCAGTCTTTTTACCAAAACCGAAATCTCTTATGTATTGCGAGAGCTTTTCACGGCCGACACGTGCCCCCAATTCGATAAACCCGGGGTTACATGAATTTTCCACAACCTCCAAGAAAGTCTGGTCTTTATGTCCTTCTCTTTTCCAACAGCGTAATCTAACTCCCTCTACAATACTGTAACCTGGATCGTAGAATGAATCTTTTTGTAAGTCTACTTTCCCTTCTTCCAAGGCAGCCGCTAATGTAATGATCTTAAATGTCGATCCAGGCTCAAAAGACATAGACACTGGCAAGTTCTGATTATAAACGCTAGGACTTACTTTGTCATATTCCAATGGATGGAAAGTGGGATAGGATGATAAACCAAGTATTTCTCCAGTCTTTGGATTCATTGCAATTGCTAGTGCTTGGTCTGCCTCATACTTCTCCATTGCTTGAGATAATTCTCTCTCAATGATTTTTTGAACCTCAACATCAATTGTTAAATCAATTGTCGAGCCATCTTTCCCTTCCTTCCATTCATCATTTACATGAGGCAAAGTATTTCCTTTGGCATCTGTGAATAAGCGAAGATTTGATTTGACGGCTGTTAACTGTTTATCATATTGATATTCTAGACCAGCTAGCCCTTGGTGATCATATCCTGTGAAACCAAGTAAACGAGATAGCAAGTCTCCGTAAGGGTAATCGCGAACATAATCTACACCTGTATATATGCCAGGAATTTGTAATGATTGAATAGCTAATGCTTGTTCTAATGTTATGTTTTTTCCTTCTGGTGCTAATTTAACTAATACTACTTTTTTATTCAACTTTTCATACAACACTTTTGCATCTACATTTAACACTTCACTCAATTGTTCAGAGACTTTTTCTATTTCTTTGTTTTGCACAGGCATGAAATAAATAGTTGGTGATAATTTACTTCCCACGATTAATTGACTATCACGGTCTCGAATATTTCCTCTTGTTTGTGAAAAAGGAATTTGACGATCCCAGTTTTCTTCAGCTTTTTGAGAAAGAAAGCCATATTGGAAAAATTGTACATGAATTAATTTCCCTACTGAAACAACGGTTAAACAAATAAAGAGCAGAACCATTGTCCGTAACCTGATTTTTAATTGATAAGGCAAACCTTTTTTCATTTTTCTCCACACCTTGTTTTTAACAAGATATGATATAAAAGGTATGCCTATTCAATGATTAATCCTGTGGAAGTTCTTCTTCCACATTTTCATCTGTTGTTTCTGATACTGAGTTGGTCTCTTCTGGAGTTTCAAGCTTTAATACAATTGGTCCATTATCAGTCATTAAAGAACCTGGAGATATACTTTGGCTTGAAACATAACCATCTCCTACAGTTTCAATTGACAGTCCGGACAACTTTTCGTAAACAAGAACATTTCGTTTAGACCATTTTTTAAAGTCAGGAATTTCAATTGATCCTTCCGTTTTTAATATAACCAAACTTCCAGGCAATAATTTTGTATCTCCTGTTGGGTACTGTTGAATTATTTTGTCACCGTCTCCAATAATCACTGTATTTAATTCTTTACTGTTCAACTCAACTTGAACATTCTTTGCATTTTGCTTTAAAAAAGAACTAATTTTTATAGGTGGAATGGTTTTCATTTCTGCAGGTTTGATGTTCATATATTTCAAACTATTTTCGGTAACTGATTTAAATATTTCAGATACAGGTATGGAGCCAACTTCTGTTTCTTTAAGTTTAGGTTTACTCACTGCAACATACACAATTAGTTGTGGATTATCTGCTGGAGCCATACCTAAAAATGAGTATAGATAATTTTCTACGCCCTTTTGATATCGGCCAAACTCATCTGGAATTTCAGCAGTTCCAGTTTTACCCGCCACAGTGTAATCTGATAATTTAAATCTTCCCCCTGTACCATCTTCAGAAGTTACAGTCGAAGCTAGTAATTCTCTCATTTGTTTCGATGTTTCTGCAGATATTGGTTTTCCTGCTTCTGTAGGTTTAGATTCATGCATCACTTCGTTTGTTGCTGGATTAACGATTTTATCAATAACATACGGTTTCATCATTATTCCGTCGTTTGCGATGGCTGTTTCCGCTTGTATAAGTTGCATGGGTGTAACCGTTGACCCCTGACCATAAGCTGTAACAAGACGGTCGATTGGCCACTGGCTAATAATTTTACCACTAGACTCTTTTGGCAAGGTGATACCGGTAGGCTTTCCAAAACCAAATGCATCTAGATAATTTAGAAACGTTCTATCTCCAAGACGTTCTAGTACATACGCCATAGCCACATTAGAAGATCGTTGAAACCCTTCTGTAAAAGTAATGGTCCCCCAACCCTTTTGGTTGTGATCACGTATTGTTCGATCCAATAATGTATACTGTCCAGATTTGAAACTTGAATTTGGATCCCACTTGTTCTCCTCCATTGCAGCCGCAACAGTAAATGTTTTCATGGTAGAACCAGGTTCGATAGTATTCTCGATTGTCTCATTTAACCAACTGGTCGTTAAACCTTCCCGCGTCTCGGGATCAAATGTAGGACGTTGACTCATCGCTAATATTTCACCTGTTTTAGGATCAGCTACCATAGCCACCATTTTTTCTGGAGAATATTGTTCTTCTACTCTACTCATGGCATCTTCTAAAAAGTTTTGGATTGTTTTGTCTAACGTTAAATGAATATTGTATCCATTCTGTGCTGGAGCTACCATCTCTGTTGAATTTGGCAATAAATACCCCCATAAATCACTATCATATTGAACCTTTCCATCCGTACCCATCAATTCCTCGTTATAAATGGATTCTAACCCCATTTTACCAACAGTTTGAAAGTTTCCGTCTTCTTTCTCTTCTTTAACTGCAAATCCAATTAAATGAGAAGCAAATGTCCCGTTTGGATAAAAACGTTTTAAATCCCTTACAAAAATAATACCAGGAAGCTCTTGTTTACTAATTTTCGTCATCACTTCATGGCTAATATCACGGCCAGCTTTGCCAAACTCTACTTGATAAGCACCGTCTTTCGCTTTCGACAATCGTTCTACTATTAGTTCTTTAGATAAAGGAATATGCTCAGCCAATAAATCAGCTGTCTCTTCTATGTCATTTACATGTTTTGGATATTTAGGATTCGAAGTAGCTTTGGGACTTAAAACGGCCACCAATCGATAACTTAATGTATCTTCCGCAATAACTTTACCGTTTCGATCAACTATTTCTCCTCTATTTGCGTTCAAGATTTGTTCTCGCTCGTATTTTGCAGCTGCTTTTGCAGCGAGAGCCTGACCCTCTGCTTCTCCCGTGAATTGGATAAAAATCATCCGTGACAACAATAAGAAAAAGAGCCCTCCGTAAAACAAAAACATCAGAAAGGCTCCCCATTGAAATCGGAATTTTTTCTTCATTGTCCCTGCACAACCTTCACATTCTTCTCGTGCAGTTCTAAGCCTAATACTTTAGCTTTATCCCAAATACGTTCGTATGTTGAGAGTTCACTGACTTGGATGGACAAATCCGTATTCTGTTTTTTTGTCTCTGCAATCTGTTGTTCAATACTGCGAATTTCTTGAGAATTCGACTGAATAGCTGATTGTGTTTGCAAAATCATAAGACTAAATAAAGTCAAACCTGCAATGAATAAGACAAATAAGTATTTTTCACCTTTTGTAAATAGCTTTTTTGATTGCTTTCTATTTGGTTGGACAGCCGGTTGTGGATTAACGACTGGCTGTTTTATGTAGGTTTGATAACTTCTAGCATGCATTGCCATTTAAACACTTCCCTTATCCTTTATTTTTTCAACGATTCTTAATTTTGCTGATCTAGAGCGGTTATTATTCAATAATTCTTCTTCACTTGGTAAGATTGGTTTCCGTGTGATTAATTTTAAAATCGGTTCCAACCCTTCAGGTATAACGGGTAAATTCGGTGGCAGCTCAGGTAAAGATGCAGCCTCTTTAAAAATCGTTTTAGTAATTCTATCTTCTAATGAATGAAATGTTATAACACTTATACGTCCATTTATTGCAAGAACTTGAATAGCATCTTGTAAAGAGTCTTCTGCAGCACCAAGTTCATCGTTCACTGCGATACGTATCGCTTGGAATACTCGTTTCGCTGGATGACCACCTTTTCTTCTTGCTGGTGCAGGAATCCCATCTTTAATCAGTTCAACAAGCTGACTTGTTGTTTCAATGGGTTCTTTATTTCTTGCTTCTTCTATTTTCCTAGCGATCTGTTTTGAGAACTTTTCTTCCCCGTACCTGTAAAAAATTCGAACAAGGTCTTGAAATGACCATTCGTTCACAACATGGTATGCTGTTAAATCTGCTGTCGTATCCATTCTCATATCCAGAGGTGCATCATTGTGGTAACTAAACCCTCGTTCTGGTGTATCCAGTTGAGGAGATGAGACGCCTAAGTCGTATAAAATGCCATCTACTTTTTCAATTCCTAACTCCATTAATTTTTCTTTAAGGTCTCGAAAGTTGGCATGAACAAACGTCACTTTATCTAGATAATCAGCTAATTTTTCTTTTGCATGTTCTAATGCACTTACGTCTTGATCGAAGCAGATTAACCTGCCATTTTCATTTAATTGTTGAACTAAATATTCACTATGCCCTGCGCCACCTAGTGTGCAGTCAACATAGATGCCGTCTGGACGAATGTTCAATCCGTCAACGGTTTCTTTTAGTAATACAGTTGTATGATTGAACAATTTAACGTCCTCCTATTTTACACTCAAAATTTCCTATGTTTTCGGGTCATTCTGCGTCGACGATTAGCAAAAATAGGCTAGAGCACACATTTTGCTTGTCATGAAGGTGATGTGCCTTGTAGGTACATCGCCTTCCAACTTATTTCTATCTATCAAAACCAATCATATTTTCTGCAAGATCATTAAACGAATCCTCAGATACATTAAAGTAAGAAGTCCAAGAATCTTTAGCCCATATTTCAATACGATTCGAGACACCGAGAACGATACACTCTTTCTCTACATGTGCGTGGGATAGCAAATTAGTCGGGATATTAATACGACCTTGTTTATCAATTTCTACTTCAGTAGCACCAGAAAAGAAAAAACGAGTAAATGCTCGTGCGTCTTTTTTAGTAACGGGCAACGCTTTTAATTTTTCCTCGAGTTTTCGCCATTCATTCATAGGAT
>JBFELW010000035.1:0-10418 GCA_041551995.1 Paenisporosarcina sp. | reverse complement strand
TAAAGATGGAACTCTTATATGATTTCTTAAGATGTTTATCTGAAATTTAAAATTTATCATAGTTACCTATTTTAACTTTCTAAATATAAGACTTTATAGACAAATATGCAACATAAAAGGGGCATCTTTTAGCCCACTTGGGGGTTAAGAGAAATTCCAGATTGAAGTCGGTACATTTGTTCATAGCTTCCACCTAGGTCAAGTAACTCTTCATGGGAGCCTTGCTCAACAATTTCACCACGATCTAAAACTAAGATACGATCTGCATTTTTAATTGTAGATAAACGGTGAGCGATGATAAACGTTGTTCGCCCTTTTTTCAAGACATCCATTGCATGCTGTATGATTTCTTCGGTTTCTGTATCGATATTAGATGTCGCTTCATCTAGTATGAGAATAGCCGGATCGAATGCTAAAGCACGAGCAAAAGAAATTAATTGACGCTGTCCTGAAGATAACGTACTGCCTTTTTCGATGACGGGTTCATCTATTCCTTGTGGCAAATGTTTTAAAACGCGTTCACCACCCACAGCATCCAGTGAATCTTGCACTTTTTCACGAGTAATTCGTTTATCACCTAAACTGACATTGCTTTCAATGGTTCCTGTAAATAAATATGGATCTTGTAAAACAATACCCATATGGTCACGAACCGTTTGACGGGACAATTCTTGGATATCCTTACCGTCAATTGTAATCTTTCCTTTAGACACATCGTAGAATCTGAACAGTAAATTCATAATGGAACTCTTACCCGAACCAGTATGGCCAACTAGGGCAACAGTTTCACCTTTCTTAGCTTCAAAAGAAATGTCCTTTAATACATATTCTTCTTCTTTATAAGCAAACCAAACGTTTTCAAATCGGACATTTCCTTGGTAACGAGCGATTTTCTCATCACTTACTTCTTCACCAGAACGGTCCATCAATCGGAAAACTCTTTCTGCAGCTACTAGAGCTTGCTCTAATTTAGCTAATTGGTTAACAACACCTGTCACAGGATGAAAAAGTCTTGTGATATAGTCCACGAAAGCATATAAAACACCTATCGAAATCGCAGACGTTGCGGTTAATGAAGCCCCTCCAAAATACCAGATAAACAGAACGAATGTTATTGACCGAATAGCCCCCACTAAATTGTGAGAAGTTCCTGCATCTAGGTAGAGTAACTTGTTTTGATATTTATAATGTTCTTGATTCATAACTTCAAATTCTTCTTGCATTTGCTTTTCACGTCTGAAAGCTTGAATAATAGTCATTCCTTGAATGGACTCATTAATCATGGCATTCATATCACTAACCTTGCCTCGAACGATATGATTATATTTAGATGCATATTTTCGGTATAAAATCATCCAAAAATACAAAATCGGTAAAACAAACAACGTAATTGTTGCCATTTTCCAATCCAAGAAAAACAAAGCTACATAAATCCCCGTAATATACATGGCACTTGAAGCAAATTGAGATAACACAGTTACATACAATTCTCGAATTGCTTCTGTATCATTCGTAATTCGTGCTACAACTTTACCAGCTGGTAAATTGTCAAAGTATCGAATCGGAAGAGTCTGAATATGTTGATAAATATCATTTCTCATTTTTTGAATCACTCGGTTTGCTGCTTTCTGTAACAATAAATACTCACCGTATCTAAATACTGCGGCTACAACCGTTAACACAAAAAATACACTTAGTAATATGGCGATTGGCTCAAAATCGATTGGACCACCTTCTGCACCAGCTATATGATCATCGATAATTTTTTTAGCAATAAGTGGTCCAGCTAAATCGGCAGCAACGGCTACCGTTAGTAAAGAAATTCCCATAAGTAGTAACTTTTTATAATGAAGGGCATACACCCATAGTCTTTTTCCTGTACTCATGATGTCACCTCCTCGATTTGCTGACGGTCAAACTGCTCTTTATACCAGCCCTTACTCGCAAGCAAATTCTCATGTGTACCTTCTTCAATAATTTCACCATCATCTAATACAAGTATCCAGTCAGCATGTTGGATCGCCGACAAACGGTGGGTTGTAATAATAGTTGTTTTCCCACTCCGTTCTTTTTGGATATTTTCAAT
Source organism: Paenisporosarcina sp. (assembly GCA_041551995.1). GTDB lineage: Bacteria > Bacillota > Bacilli > Bacillales_A > Planococcaceae > Paenisporosarcina. The sequence continues at coordinate 8,332 of JBFELW010000035.1, read as the reverse complement.
AATACGTGATTCAGTTTTCGCATCTACAGCAGACAAGGAATCATCAAGTAGTAATATTTCTGGGTTCTTAATTAACGCACGAGCAATAGAAATACGTTGCTTTTGTCCTCCTGATAATGCGACACCTTTTTCACCAACAAGAGTTTCAAGACCTAGTGGTAGCATCTCCAAATCTCTTTGGAAGTAAGATAGACGAATAGCTGTCTCAATATCCTCATCTGTAGCGTCTGGATGTCCGAATAAAATATTTTCTTTCACAGTTCTAGAAAATAACACATGATCTTGTGGTACATAGCCAATCCAATTTCGGACTTGATTTTTTGTTTGCTCTTCAATTGGTACACCTGCAAGTGACAACGAGCCACTTCCCACTGGGTATTCTCGAAGTAACTGCTTAATGAACGTGGTTTTACCACTACCTGTTTTCCCAACAATTCCAAGTGTTTGACCTTGTTCAATATATACATTTATTTTCGATAAATTAATGTTTGTAGATGTTGGGTATTGAAAATCGACGTTTGAAAATTCAATACGACCAGGACGTTCCAATGAAACCGTACTTTTTGGATCTTTAACGTCTTCTTCATAATCTAATGTCTCTTGAACACGATCAAGGGATGCATTTCCCCTTTGCATGACATTGATTAACTCTCCAATTGCAAACATCGGCCATATAATCATCCCAAGGTATACATTAAAGGCGACTAGATCGCCGAGCGTCATTTGTTGTTGTGAAACTAAATATGCCCCATAACCAAGACCAATTATATAACTTACACCCGTTAAAACTTTTGTTATAGGGTTGAATAATGCATCAATTTTTTCAACTTCCATGTTTTTCGAATATACATCTTCTGTCATCGCATCAAATTGCTTCTCTGACGCACGTTCTTGAACATAGGCACGTATCACTCGGACACCGGCAACCGCCTCTAATACCCGATCATTCATGTCACCAAATGCATCTTGTGCCTTCATATACTTTTCGTGAATTCGTTTTCCTAAAACTTGCATAATTATTGCTAAAATTGGTAGAGGAAGTAAAGCAACTAACGTTAGCTTCCAACTAACTAAGATCCCCATTGTAATTAAGATAGTTAACATATAGAGTGATGAGTCAACCAGTGTTAAAATTCCAAACCCAGCTGTTGTGGATACTGCCTTTAAATCATTTGTTCCACGTGCCATCAAATCACCAGTTCGATTTTTTTCGTAAAATGATGGAGTCATGTGTAAAAAATGTTTCATTAAACGCCCACGAAGTTGTTTTTCGATTACATAAGCGCCACCAAACAATTGATATTGCCAGACAAAGTTACTTATATAATTGACAACTGTTACTGCAATAAGTGCAAGAATAAATGTCATTAGTAATTTTGATGTAAGCGTTTGTTGATAAATCGCATCTATAGACTCACCTAGCAACCATGGTGGTACTACTTCTAAAACGTTTGTCACCATTAATAAAGAAACAGCAATTGTGTATCGTTTCCAGTTCTCCGCAAAGAACCACTTTAATTTAAATAGTACTGAGAACATATACTTTCCTTCTTTCTTTTACGGTATAGCTTAACTAGCCACCTTCTAGAGATTCCTTGATTAAAATTTGCTTCTGCTGCTGGTAGTCCATCGTCAGCACTCCTTTTCTGATTTTTATTTATGTGACAGCACATCGCTGATAACACCAAAATATGGTAATGTAAAACACAAAAAAGCACACGCCCTGTTTCCAGATGCGTGTGCGCATGAAAATAGGTACAGGTTACATACCTGTGCCCAATATATGATTAATTAACGAAATTGAATTGGCAGGTACGAACAAACTATGTAATTAGAAACAGCTTTATAATGCTTAATCATGACACGTACCTCCTTTTCTCATTAGGTATTTACTCCCTTAGAGTATCATGAGATTTTTCAACCTGTCAATAGGCTTTAATTAAATTTTGGTATCAATTAACAATTGTAGGTTTATAGATACCTTGTTAGGGTATTGATGTAGTAGATATGTCCTTAGGGATAAAGGAGTGATTTAAGATGGAAGAGAAAAGAAATGTTGAAGTGAGACGAGAAGAAAAGAATGATTCTGGATTAGTAGGTGCAACATTCATTAAATATGCAGCCTATCTCATTATATTCTTTGGAATACTATGGTTCTTGATATCATATATCTTCCCTATGTTTAGATAAAGGAGCGTTCTACTATGTTTCATAAAATGATTGTTGGATATGACGGATCTGAAGAAAGTCGTGCTGCTTTAAAACAAGCAGTATCTTTTATGCACCATAGCCCGAATACAACATTGATCGTTGCATACGTAAATGAGGACGTGGTAGGTCAGGAAATTACCTATCAGGGATCAAGCTTTACTGGGTCCCCTAGTGTTACTCCTAATCCCATTGACTCTCCTTCCGCTAAGCAGATGGCTAGGGAATATGCAATTCAACTATCGGAATCTATTCAAAATCAGATAGACAACTATCAAGTTCAAGCTGATATTGTAGCAATCGACGGTGAACCGACAAAAGCCCTCTCGAATATAGCTGTTAAAGAAAAAGCAGATGTTATAATTGTCGGCAACAGTGGGAAATCAGTTTTCCAAAAGTTCTTTGTTGGTTCGGTAAGTGAAAAACTAATTTCAGAATCACCTTGCTCAGTCTTAGTTGTTAAATAATATGCAAGCGCCCCTAATCAAATAGGAGCGCTTTTTTATTTCGAAAAAACAAGTTATCATCTATACTTGATAAAAGAAATGATGAAGTAAGGTGATGAAATTGGCGCGTCAAAAAAAAATGGATGAAGCGGAGATGCTTAGGGAAACTGAAAAGCTTTTGTTAGAGCGGGGATACGAGGGCTTTAACTTTATGGCTTTATCTTTAAATTTAGGTATTGCACGCAGTACCATTTATGAATACTACAATCATAAAGATGATTTAATAACTGATTATATGTACATCTTAGTAAAAAAAGTATTAATTGAAATGGAGCAGATTGCTTCAAAAACATATGGTCTCGCAACGTTACAAAACTGGTTAAAGTTATTTATGACGTATGATCAGGTGCATTTTATGATTGCTATGAGAAGTCAGTTAGATCAATCCACTTCAACCATTGCCAAATCTCGATTACAAGAAATGGACATGCTTCATAGGAAAATGTTCTTTTTATTGTCTGACCAAGTCAAAAAAGCAAAAGAGTTAGGTGAAGTTAGAGACGAATTACCTGACACACTTGTTGCATCATTTTTCTTTCATTCCATTCTTTCCAAACCTTCTATAGATACTGATTTAGAAAATTGGGCTGCTATGTTAAATGATTTAATTGAAAATGGCGTTAAACCCAAAAAGGAGTGATGATCAATGAATATTGTGGTTATATTTCGACAAGACTTACGACTCCATGATCATCCCGCTTTATATCAAGCCGTTCAAGACGGCATAATTTTGCCTATTTTTGTGCTAGAAGACGGAATAGGTTCAGCATCAAAGTATTGGATACATCAAAATTTACATTCACTTCAACAATCATTTAAAAATATAGGCGGAGAGCTGTATGTATCAGACTCCTCGTTAGCTGAAACCATTATTCAGGTACAAAAGGATTTAAAAATAGATGCTATTTATTATCATCGCTCATACCATCCTGACCATTTTTTACGTGATGAAGAATTTAATCATGAATTAATACAAACTGGCATAATTGTCAAAACTTTTGAAGGTACAATGCTACTTCCTCCCAGGGAATCTCTGAAAGAAAATGGAGAGCCATACAAAGTCTTTACCCCTTTTTATAAACAGTTTCGCTTAAAAACAGTTCCTCCCACTGTTCCCCGAGTTAAAGAAGCCGTCTTCATGTCTATTCCTCTGTCCACTTCTAGTCTCACAACAGATATTCATTCCTTACAATTAACACCCTCAATGGGTTGGACAAATGGCATAGACGCTACCTGGAATGCTGGTGAAGATGCTGGAATTGAACTCATTCAAACATTCATTGATGAGGACATAGCTGCTTATAAAACGAAAAGGGACTTCCCTTTCATAGGTGGGACTTCTCGAATTTCTCCATACTTAGCGGTAGGTGCTTTATCAATTCGTAGTGTCTATCATCATGCACTTAAGATGGCTCCTGAAACGAGTGAACCTTTTTTACGCCAGCTAATCTGGCGAGAGTTTGCCTATCAGTTAATCATTCATTATCCAGAGCTGTTGTCTAAACCAATGAACAAGAACTTCGAAAAATTCCCTTGGCAAAATAACGACGAGCACTTTGAAAAGTGGTCTCTTGGACAAACAGGAATTCCATTAGTCGATGCGGGCATGCGGGAGTTGTGGAAAACTGGCTATATGCATAACCGAGTAAGAATGAATGTTGCTTCTTATTTGACTAAGCATTTATTGGTGGATTTCACAAAAGGAATGGCATGGTTCTGGGACACTTTAATCGATACGGATATTGCGAGTAATACCTTTGGTTGGCAATGGGCTTCTGGTACGGGGGCAGACGCGGCTCCTTATTTCCGTATATTTAATCCTTATTTACAAAGCGAGAAATTCGATGCACGAGCTGAATACATAAGAAAATGGGTCCCGGAACTGAAAAACTTACCTATTCCTTTCATTTTCCAACCTGACCAATCACCTGAAGATGTGTTGGAAAAAGCAGGTATTATTCTAGATAAAACGTACCCTAGACCTATTGTGACACACAAAAGTGGTCGTGCACGTGCCCTTCTCGCATACAAAGAAATAAAAACAAAGGACGAGCCCTAATTTAAGCCAGGGTTCATCCTTTGTTTTCTTTTATTAGTATGATTCTCTTTCAATTAAAATTGCTCGGACTGGACTTCCGTCTGCACCTTCAATTTTCAAGGGTAGTGCAACTAATTCGTAAACTCCTTCTTTCACCTTATCGAGGACAAGTCCTTCTAGAATATACCTACCCGCTCCATTTAGCTTATGGTGCATGGATAGGTGTTTACTAGTAATTGCATCAACAGACGGTAAGTCTACGCCAAACAAGATGATGCCTTTATCAACCATCCACTCAACGATGTCTAAATCGAAAGCTGGAATTGATTGAGGAAATTCTTTTCTATTTTGCCAGGCACTTGTACGAAATAAAACCGCTTTTTCATTCTCAACCTCAATATGTTCTATATCTTTTCTAGAAATTTGCTCTTTTCCATCTACATGAATCACCAATGTCTGAGCCACATAGTTCTCCAAAGGTAATTCATGCACTTTCTCTCCATGCTCATCAAAATGAAAAGGTGCATCAATATGAGTTCCAATATGGGTACTTGTTACAAATTTCCCTACGTTAACAGAACCTGACTCTTCCTTTGACCAATTCACTTCAAACTCAAAAGGGGTATCTCCTGGCCACTCCGCTGTTTCATTATTTAACAACATGGAAATGTCATGGATTTTCATATTATGCCACCACGTTTCGTTCATTCGTAAAGTCTTTAAAACTTTCTTTTTCCATAATAGTCTTTAACCGTTGTACCATTTCCCACACATCAACGTAACTCGAATAAAAACTAATTGGCGCGAGACGAATGATGTCTGGTGCTCTAAAGTCTGGAACAACATTTGCAGCTTTTAACGCTTTACATATACGTGCAGCTTCGGGATGCGCCAATGCAATGTGACCACCACGATCATCAGCAGCAACTGGCGTTACATCAATGAAACCAAAGTCTCCAATTTGTGTTTGTATTAAATCACGCAAGTATTGAGTTAATGCTAATGATTTCTCTCGAATAGAATCGATCCCAGCTTCTTCAAATAATTCAACACTTCCACTTAGTGGTGCTGTACTAAAAAGATTGGGCGTGCCAATTTGATAAGCTCCTGCACCTTCTGCTTTTGAAAAGGAATGCGACATGTCAAATTGTTTTGTCTTATCTGAACCGAACCAACCAGCTAAACCTGGCAATTCATGATGATGACGTTCATGAATAAATAATCCACCTGAACCACCTGGTCCATTATTCATATATTTATAATGACACCATATAGCAAAATCCACTTCATCTGCATGTAAAGAATGTGGAACAGAACCAATCGAATGGGCCAAATCAAAGCCTACTAAAATATTTTTCGCATGCGCTTTTTCTGTTATTTTTTTTATATTTAATAATTGTCCACTCCGATATAAAACAGAAGGCAACATTAAAATTGCCACATCATCCGTTAACATCTCTTCAATTGCATCCATTGATAATGTGTACCCATCTTGACTTCTTACTTTTCTCATTGATCCTTCAGGATTTAACCCTCGAAGTCTCAAATGGCTTTCAACCGCATAAATATCGGACGGGAAATTCAACTCATCTACTACAATTACGTTTTTTTCTTCAGTTGGGTGAAACAACGTAGACAGCATCTGATGAATGTTCACTGTAATGGAACCTGTCACCATCACTTCATGTCCTTTTGCCCCTACTATCGGTGCTACACGTTCACTCAATTTTTCCGGATAGGTGAACCATGGATTTTCTCCTTCAGTCCACCCATCTATCCCTTTTTCTTTCCAACTTACTATGACTTTATTTAACGCTTCTTCAGAACGTTTGGACATAAGACCAAGTGAATTCCCATCCATGTAGAGCTGATTTTCTGGTAAATAAAATTCTTCCTTAAACGCACGAAGTTCATCTTTTTCATCAAGTTGTTGAGCATATTCTCGTAATGTATTCATCATTTAGCTCCTTCTTAGCCAAATAGTGCAAAGCTTACTGCACCCAAAATAGCTGTAATTATAACCACAATCCAAGGGGACAACTTATAAAATACTAATAATGTGAATGAAATAAGTACAATGACAAAGTCAATGGAATCGTCAACAGCACTAGTAAATACCGGATCATAAAGAGCGGCTAGCAATATCCCAACGACTGCTGCATTAACTCCCTTTAAAGCAGCTTGTATTCTCGGCATAGTTCGAATGACTGCCCAAAACGGCAAGGTACCGATTACTAGTAGAAATGAAGGTAAAAACATAGCTACTACCGCAATGAGAGCACCTGAACCACCACCCATGATTTGTCCTAAATATCCGGATAATGTAAATAACGGTCCAGGGACGGCCTGTGCCGCACCATACCCTGCTAAAAAGGTTTCCGATGTCATCCATCCAGTAGGAACAACTTCCCTCTCTAACATAGGAAGTACAACATGCCCTCCCCCAAATACAATAGAACCTACTCTGTAAAAAGTATCAAAAATAGCATAAGCTGCTGATTGTACAAAAGGTCTAAAAATCGGCAACACGATTAATAGCGTGAAGAATAAAACCCACGCAACAATGCCCGTCTTTTTTCCAAAGGTCAAAGGTATATTTACAACTTCAGGTTTCTCTTCATTTTTGTAATAAAATACACCAAATAGTCCTGCAAGTACGATAATGAGAATTTGGCCCCAAGCGGTTGGAACTAATAGAGTTCCTGCTGCAGCAATCATAGCAACAGTTAACCTTATACGGTCAGGTGTTAATGATTTCCCCATACCTAGAAGTGCATGAGCTACCACAGCTACTGCTACAATTTTTAGTCCTTGAATCCAGCCACTATCAAAAGAACCAGTTTGCATCATAATCCATGCAAATGCCATTAAAAGGAATACCGACGGAAGGGTAAAACCAATCCAGGACAATACGCCTCCTACTAATCCTCCTCGTAACATTCCAATCGATATACCGACTTGTGAACTAGCCGGACCAGGTAAGAATTGACATAATGCAACCAAGTCCGCATACAATTTGTCATCAAGCCATTTTCTCTTCTGTACATATTCTTCACGGAAATAACCAATATGTGCTGCAGGACCTCCAAATGAAGTTAACCCTAATTTTGTAGAAGCCTTTAATATTTCAATATATCTTCCTCTTCTTTCACTCGCCAAACAAAAACACATCCTTTTAAACACGATCTCTACTATATATAATACAGAACGTATAAACTAACGAAAAGGAATACTGCGAAAAAGATTTTCAGATTACTCATCTTTATTAAAAAACGTAAAAAATGAGAGGGAAATTCTTTCTTTCAGCTAGAATAATTCAGGGTATTCAATAACTGTCTGGAAATAAATAATTGTTTTTTACCTGTATATAAATTATCATTGTATATATTAACTATTTTTCAGAAAACAGGAGGTGTACACTTTGTTCTCCCCCTCATTTGGGTTTAGAACAAAGGAATTCTTTGGACATAGCCATACGATTGACAGCATTTGCTGTCTTAATCGCCCTTACGGCATTCTTCGTTGCAAGTGAGTTTGCTATTGTAAAAGTGAGAACTACCCGCATTGATCAATTGATAGC
>JBFELW010000034.1:0-10429 GCA_041551995.1 Paenisporosarcina sp. | reverse complement strand
GGACAAGTTCAACTAATATCGATAGATCCATCTTCTTCAACTACTTCCCCTCAATAATCACTATTACTATTTTCCCAAAAAAAAGACAACTTCGCAAATGCGAAGCTGTCTTTTTTCTTAAGACTCCAATAATAAGTCTTCTGGGTTTTCAATGAGTTCTTTTATTGTTTTTAAGAATCCAACTGAATCTTTACCATCAATAACTCTATGGTCATATGAAAGAGCTACGTACATCATTGGACGAATTTGAACTTCATCTCCTACAGCAATCGGACGTTTTTGAATCGTATGCATTCCTAAGATACCTACCTGTGTACCATTTAATATAGGAGTAGACATTAGAGATCCGAAAACACCACCATTTGTAATAGTGAAAGATCCGCCCGTCATATCAGAAATTTGAAGTTTTTTGTCACGAGCTTTTTTAGCAAGTTCACCAATATTTGCTTCGATTGCAGCAAAGTTTTTGCGATCTGTATCGCGCACAATTGGAACAACTAAGCCTTCTTCTGTAGAAACTGCAATTCCAATATCGTAGAATTGTTTCAACAGTACTTCGTCCCCATCAAGCTCAGCATTCACATAAGGATACTTTTTCAAGGCTGATGTAACTGCCTTCGTAAAGAATGACATAAATCCTAAGCGAACATCATGGTCATCAAAGAATTTATCTTTTTTACGAGAACGTAACGCCATTACATTTGTCATATCAATCTCATTGAAAGTAGTTAACATTGCTGTTGACTGTTTAACTTCTAGTAAACGAGAAGCAATCGTTTGACGGCGACGAGACATCTTCACACGCTTCACTCGACCATCATCCTCTTTAGCTACAGCTGGAGCTTTTGAAGCTGCTGGTGTAGCTGCTGATTGTTTAGGTGCATTAGAATGTGCATCTACATCTTGAACACGTACACGACCCATTGGATCTACTGTAGAAACTGATTGTAAATCAATGCCCTTTTCACGAGCTAATTTCCGAGCAGCGGGACTCGCTATTGTGCGGTCTGTAGAAGAAACTTCTTCTTTGGCAGCTGGAACAGTTTTTACAACTTCTTTAGATGACGATTCATCAGTTTCTTTAGTGATAGGTGTATCAGATTCTGCTGGGTCTGCTTCAACAGGATTATTCGTAGAGCTACCACTTCCTGATCCTTCCCCAACAACTGCAATTACTTGCCCTACTTCTACAGTATCACCTTCAGCAAATAGTAACTCTTGAACTACTCCTGCTTCTTCAGAAATCACTTCAACGTTGACTTTATCTGTTTCAAGTTCAACAATGAATTCACCTTTTTCAACTGTATCACCTGGTTGCTTTAACCACTGTGCAATAGTTCCTTCTGTAATCGACTCTGCCAATTCAGGCACTTTAATTTCTGCCATTCTATTTTCCTCCTCTAATCAATTCGGTAATTAACGTGTTACCGCTTCTTCAATTATGCGGGACTGCTCAATCTTATGAGTTTCTCCATCACCTTCAGCTGGACTTGAACGTTTAACACGCCCAATATATCTTACATTCTTAGAACCAGCCAACTCACGTAAGTATGGATCAGCAAATGTCCAAGAACCCATGTTTTGAGGTTCTTCTTGTACCCAAGCAATTTCTTTCGCATTTGGGAAACGGTCAACGATCGCTTGAATTTTCTCAGAAGGGAATGGATACAATTGTTCAACGCGAATGATGTGCAGATGACTAAACTCTGAGCCATCTTTCACTTTGTCGGATAAATCAATTGCCATCTTACCACTAGCAAGTAATATACGTTCCACTTTTTTAGGTTGTTTACCCAGACCAGGTTGCTCTAAAACGGTTTCAAATTGTCCTGTTGCCAAATCTTCTACTTCTGCTCCTACTTTTGGATGACGAAGTAATGATTTTGGAGACACGATAATTAAAGGTCTCATCGTTTCATCACCAAGCATTTTCGCTTGACGACGTAAAATATGGAAATAGTTTGCTGCGCTAGATAGGTTTGCAACTGTCCAGTTATTTTCTCCAGCCATTTGCAAATATCTTTCAATACGCGCACTTGAATGTTCAGGTCCTTGTCCTTCATAGGCATGTGGTAATAACATGACTAAACCGGATTTTTGTCCCCATTTTGCTCGGCTAGCAGAAATGAATTGATCAAACATAACTTGCGCCATATTTGCAAAGTCTCCGTACTGAGCTTCCCAAATTACTAGTGCTTTTTCATTCTCTAAGTTATATCCAAATTCATAACCAACAACAGCTGCTTCAGTTAAAGGACTGTTATACACCACAAATGATGCATCAGCACCAGAAATATGATGAAGTGGAACAAGTTCTGCCCCATTTTTTTCATCATGCAAAACTAGATGTCTATGAGCAAACGTTCCACGTTGTGCATCTTGACCAGCTAAACGGACAGGATTACCATCTTGTAAGATAGTACCAAATGCCAATGTTTCTGCATGAGCCCAATCAATTTTCCCTTTACCTTTAAAAGGCTCTTCTCGACGTTTAAGAATTTTTTCAAGTTTTTTAAACGCAGTAAAATCAGAAGGCCAAGATAATAACTCAGCATTCATTTTCTCTAGTATTTCTTTATTTACTCCAGTTTGTACTTCTGGGTAGCCATTTAGTACAACTTCAGGAATTTCAGTCTCATAATGCTCAGCTTCTGGTACTTCTCTTACGCGATCGTAAGCAGCTTGCATCGTTTTTTTAATATCTGTTTCGAACTTTTCAACTTCTTTTTCCTCAAGTACTTTGTCCGATACTAATTGCTTACCGTATAATTCTCGTACTGTCGGATGTTTGTGTATCGCATGATACATGGTTGGATTCGTCACCAATGGTTCATCCATTTCATTATGGCCATAACGACGGTATCCCATTAAGTCGATTAAAATATCTTTACCAAATTGTTCACGATATTCAAATGCTAGTCTCGCACAAGCAATTACTGCTTCTACGTCATCAGCATTCACGTGAATAACTGGAACTTCAAATCCTTTTGCTGGATCGGATGAATAATGAGTTGAGCGAGAATCGTAATACTCGGTAGTAAAACCAATCATGTTATTTGCGATAATATGAATGGATCCACCTGTTTGGTACCCACGAACTCTGCTATAGTTTAATGTCTCTGTTACAATACCTTGTCCTGGAAAAGCAGCATCACCATGGATAAGGACAGAGTAAGCAGCTTTTGGGTTTTGTGAAGGTACACCTGTTTTGGACGTCTCTTCTTGTGCGGCACGAGTCTGCCCCGTAACAATCGGACTAACAACCTCCAAGTGAGATGGATTATAGGCAAGCTTTACTTTTAAGCCGGATTTGGCTGTATGAGTAGCACCCATATGATACTTCACATCTCCATACCAACCTTTTGTAATTTGCAGCGAATCATCTTTTGGTAAGAAAGATTCGTTTGGAACATGTGCAAAGTCAGCAAACATCATGTCATAAGGTTTGTTAATAACATGTGTTAAGACGTTTAAACGACCACGATGAGCCATACCAATTAATATTTCTTTTGTTTCTTCTTTTTCAGATTGACGCACTAATTCATCAAGTAAAACAACTAAGGTATCTAATCCCTCGATTGAGAATCTTTTAGCACCTACAAATGTTCGATGAATGAACTTTTCGAAACCTTCAATTTCTGAAAGACGTTTGAGTAAGTCTTTTCGTTCTTCTGAAGATAAAGATAATTTCATAGAAGATGACTCGATTTTAGATTGTATCCAATCACGTTCTTTAAGATTAATAATATGAGCAAATTCATAAGCAACTTTGTCTGTATAGAAAGACTTTAAGAGCTCAATTGCTTGTAATCCATTTTGGACATTATGCGGAACATTTTTCATTAACAAAGAAGCAGGTATCTCGACTAAATCAGCTTCAGTTAATCCGTATGAAGACGGATCTAATCTTGTATAATCTTTTGGACGATCATTTAAAGGATAAATATCCGCCGCTAAATGTCCATGTGCTCGAATAGCATCGGCCAATTGAACAGCTGCTAATACTTTCCCGAAATTAGATGGATCTACATGTTTAGCATCTGACGATTCGACAGTATTCTCAGTAACTAATGGCGCTCCATATTCTTTAAATAATTCACTAAGATCAGCATCTACTGAATCCGGTGATTTTATGAACAAATCGTACATTTCTAATACATAACCTAAATTTGGACCTGATAATTTAGCCCATGGTGACCGATTTGGTGACCCGTTTTTCGACATTTAGAAAACCCTCCAACTTTTGCCAAGCGGCGTTTCTATTTCTATTTTATACAATCTTTATTATTTTATCACGTTCCTTCCTTATATTAAAGGAATGAGACATGATGCATATTGTAGAAATTTTTTTCCATTTCAATCTTACTACGTTCCATAGAAAATACAATGGTTTTTAACAAATAAAGCAAACTTTTTCTTTTTGTCGAAATATCTTATTATTTGACGAAGAAAAATTAGCTTTTAAATTGGGAACACTAGTGTGAAAATTGAACCTCTTCCCACTTCACTAGTTACGTGAATGGTTCCATTTGCATGTTCAATAAGCATCTTTACTATACTTAATCCTAAACCACTTCCTAAATGACGAGATCGCGACATATCGACACGATAAAACCTATCAAATATCTTGTTAATGTGTTCTTGGCCAATGCCAACACCTTGATCTTTAACTTGAACTTCTATGGTGGAAACAGTTCTTTCATAGGATATGATTATCTGAGCTGAATTTTCACTATACCGAATTGCATTGATTAATATGTTACGAATAATTTGCTGGTATGCGTTAGATGAGATGTGAACTTCCATTTCATCATTACTTGGGTGAATATGTTCTATATAAGCAGATGAATGAACACCAATGATTTCATTAATCACTTTATCTGTTTGTTGAACTATATTCGTTAGGGGGCGGTCAGACGATTGCTCCCCTCGTGCAAGTTCTAACATTTCATCTATAAGTGTTTTTAGGTGCTGCACTTCTTGTAAAGCTATTGAGAGTGATTCTTCTAGAACGACTGGGTCATTCTTTCCCCACCTGTTTAAAAGTGATAGGTGACCTTCAATACCTTGCAGTGGTGTACGGAGTTCGTGTGAAGCATCTGCCATAAATTGCTGTTGCTGTTCAAATGAAGTCTTTAACTTAGACATCATACTTTCGTATACTGCAATTAATTCGCCAATTTCGTCTTCAGTATCATAAGGAATTTGTAATTCCTTTTCAAATCCAAACGATGCAACATCATTCATCTTCATTTTTAACTCTTTAAGTGGTTTTAATAAAAAACTCGCTAAACTGTATCCGATCATTCCTGATAGAAGTAATGCGCAAATACTAAAAAGCAACATAGCGATACCAATATAAGACATCATCGATTGAAATGACCTTAAGGGGTGCTCTAGTTGAATATAGCCATTAAATCTTCCTAGTTGAATATGTCCAATAGCTGAAATAGATTCACTACCTTGTGCATGCACTACATACCCATTACTCGGGATATCTCTATCATTGAAAATTGGAAAAGACGAAGTATCATTAATCTGAAGCAACTCAATACCATCCGTATTTAATAATCGAACGGTTTGGTCTTTATCAATGATAGATGTCATTAAAGTCGTATTTTCTTGTATATCTTTCACAGTTAGATACATTCCCTGTGCTTCGAAAAAGCTTGATAAATCTTGCATGGTTCGATTCACTTCTAATTCTTCTTGTTGATATAACCAACTCTTTAAGGAAACGAATAATATAAGACTCATAATCGCAAAACTTAAGAAGATGACAGTTGCTGAACTGATGGCCCACTTTTTCTTTAATGATTGAGAGGCAACTTTTTCTCTCCACCAATCTATACGATTCATTCTCGCATCACGTATCCTACCCCTCTAACTGTTTCTATATAGTTCGTCGTAGCATTTGGTAACTTTGAACGTAGGTGACGAATATATACGTCCACAACATTCGTTTCGACGTCAGTTAAATAACCCCAAACTTGTTCTAAGATTAAATCACGACTGACAACACGATTTCGTTGTTGAATTAAATACACAAGTAAATCGTATTCAGTCTTAGTTAAATCGATATTTTGGTTATCCACTTTTACTATATGAGCATCTGTATCAATCATTATTTTTTTAAAGATTAAGTGTTGCTTCTTATCAAGAGCTGTATTTGTTCTTCTTAATACAGATCTTATTCGAGCTAATAACTCTTCTATAGCAAACGGTTTAACAATGTAATCATCCGCACCTGCATCTAATCCGGCCACTCGATCTAGGACTGCATCTCTTGCTGTAATTAATAGTATGGGTACTTCTGAAAAATTCCTTATTCTTCTACAAACTTCTATTCCACTTAATTCTGGTAACATAACATCTAATAAAATAACATCAAACGAATCCAACTTTGCTGCATCAAAACCATCTCTACCATTTGTGTAATGGATAACATCAAAGTTCTCATGAGTTAATTCGAGTTCAATAAATCGTGCTATTGACTTTTCGTCCTCGACAAGTAAAATTCGTTTTTTCATAAATATCACCTTCTATTCTCAATTAATCTAAGGAGGAAAATACGTGATTATCTTCTAAAAAAACCGTACCACTAAGGGACGGTTTAATTTTTTATAAGACATTCGTCAAATATGACATACTGATTTTTTCCAAGTCTTTTTCCTTCGTATAGAGCTACATCTGCTTTTTCTAGAAGTTCGTCAATTGAATCCCCATCTTCTGGATAAAAGGAAATACCGATTGAGGAGGTGGGACTAAACGAAGCACCTTGTATTTTCCAGCCTTGCTCTAACGACTTTTGTATGCGATTTATTATCCATTTTGCCTGAACTTTTCTATCCTCTGGATTTCGAGATATATTATTAATTAAGATAACGAACTCGTCTCCACCGATGCGTGCAACTAAATCTTCTGACCTAATACTAGCATGGATGGCATCACCAAAATGGCGGATAAAATCATCGCCTGTATCATGTCCATATTCATCATTTACTGATTTAAAATCATCACCATCTAAGTAAAGTACAGCAATAGACGTATTTTGAGATTTCGCTTTCTGCGCTAACTCTGGAAATTCCTTTAATAAAAAGCTTCGATTCGGCAATTGAGTTAAATTATCATGATAGGCCATAAAACGCAGTCGTTCTTCTAATTTTTTTCTCTCAGTAATTTCTCTCGAAACAATCACATGTTGATAAACATGTTCTCTCTCTGCGTCTCTTACAGCCACAATAGATGTTTCAGCCCAAATTAATTCATTATTTTGTCGCTTCAACCTTAACTCTAATCTAACTTCTTCTCCTGAATTCACACGGTTAATTAAATTATTATTCCAATTTAACTGTTCTTCAGGTGCTAATATATCAGAAAAGAAGCGGCCAAGCATTTGTTCTTTTTCTAGACCCAGCAGTTTCTCGTGAGAAGGCGATGAGTACAAAACGACTCCATCTTCATTCGTGATGACAATCAAATCATTCGTATTCTCGGTAATTAAATTAAATGTCTTTTCAATATTACGAAGTTCGGTCATCACACTTTTTTTATCTGTTATATCGAATTGAATAACCAATATATTTTCAAGTTCATTTAACTCATTAAAGAGTGGAATAATGGTTGTATCGCCCCAATAATAAGAACCTAATTTGGTTTTATTTCGAAGTTCTCCACGCCAAATTTTTTCTCTGCGAATCGTTTTCCATAAGTTAAATAAAGAATCGCCATTCTCCCGTTGGGTGTAAATGGCTTTAAAAGACTGGCCAACAATTTCCTGTTTTCTATAGCCGCTTATTTTCACGAAGAGATCGTTTACATATTCTATCTCACCTTTTGTATTCATCATAATGACCACGGCAGCGGTACTAATCGCCCGTTTATAACTTTCTAATATGTAACGAGTGTTGCGTAAGCTTTCTTTTAATTCTGCTTCATCTGTTACTTCTTGTAATAAAATATACATAGCAGCTACTTCACCTTCTTTTTTAATAGGAGAATAGCTGACCAAAAAAGTTCCTAAATCACCAGAGTGTTTCATTCTATTCACTAGAACAGATGATTTGCCTTGACCCTTTTTATTGCTTTCAAAGTGATGTTCAACAGATGCTTTTTCCTCAGATGGTATAAAAGGCAAGTTTAAATAATGTTTACCTCTCCAATCAATTAGTGAATATCCAAAAACCTCTTCAAATTTAGGATTCATATCAAAAATTTTACCTTCATTGGAAACTACTATTGTAGGATCTACTGTCATACTTAATAAAGATTCCATATACAAAAACTTTTCTTCGACTTCCTTTTGCCTAGATACTTCTTTCGTCAAAGCAAGAATATACTGATTTCCTTCATGCAAAATTGGTTGAACCTTAGTTTCATTAACTAATTCAACATCTGAAAATAGGAAGAAATCTTGAAATGAAATCGACTTCTGTTCACGAATGGCTTGGTCATAGTACCTTTTTATGTCTTCCACATGATTTTTCGAAACCATCTCATCTACTGTTGAATGAATCGGATCTTTTTTAAAAACCAACCTAGCGCTTGGATTTACAAAGAGATAAGTGAAGGAATCATTATTCTGAATTAAGAAAAACACTAAATCTGTCGAGTTTCCATATAATAATTCGAATTGTTTTTGCGTGAAAAATTGATCAGTCATATTCTCACCTCCCCAGGATAATTGGCTTTTTAATACCAGTTATGTTTTATACTCATTGAAGCACTCAGCTTCACCTTTTCATACTGCTCGATTTCATCATCATGAAATTCTTTTCCTACCCATTGAATCTGACCTGCATTATCCAATTCCCCTGTAAATGTGGCAAAGAACGTAGCATTGCCACTCAATGTTAAATCATGGTGGTCATTTTGTGTGTCAATCTTACATGTAACAAAACCACCGGGATTATACACGGTTACTTCACCTTTAGGTACTAAACCAATCTCAGTTGCTACAAGTGCTGAAGCACTCATAGCTGTTCCACAAGCATTTGTAAACCCTACACCTCGTTCATAGGTACGTACAAAAATACTTGTTTCATTTACAGGGTGTACATAACTAACATTTACACCATCCAAAAAGTATGGACTCTGATTATTTAAAAAGAACGCCAGTTGTTCTTGATGAGTCGTATCTTCAATATACTGTATAGGTACCAATCCAATTAGATGTGGATTAGGAACTGAAACAGCTGTAAAATGAATATCTTTTGCAAAAGCTGAAATTACTTGGTTAATCACAGTACTCTGTTCTTTATAGTCAAAAGGTAATGTAGCTGTGTCAAAAGAGACAGGCGATATTTGAACAGAAAATGTTTTAACAACATCACATATTGGATTGTCTTTTTTGACAATCAAATCTGCTTTCATCGTTTGAATTAACGCTTGATTTTTTCGGGTTTTTTCTAACACATAACGTGCAACACATCGCAAACCATTTCCACACATAGAAGCTTCTGAGCCATCCGCATTGTAAACACGCATTTGATAGTCTGCACGAGTTGATTCTGAAACTACTAAAATTCCATCAGCACCATTTTCGTTACTAGAATGGCACAGTGATTTAGCTAGTTCAGCCCAATTATAAGATTGATTTGTGAGCTCTTCATGTAAGTAAAATGTATTGTTTGAACCATGTACTTTTAAAAATGTTAAAGTCATGTGAATACCCCCGATTTATCTATATTTTTATGATAAATCTTATTTAAATTTGACACAACTATTTATGTAGAAAACCGAAATAATTTGTTAACAAAAATAACACAAAATTTACTTATTTTTTTCTTTTCATTTCAGAAAAAAGTTAGTATAGTAATAATGCAAACAAACAATTTCATGTAACGATTTATCGTTTAATAAATCGTTAGGGAAGGCAAATGGTGCGCCACCAGCAATATGTCTGGTCCTAGTGGGTTCGATTCCCACCCCGGAATTTTTTATGCAACACAAAATGAAAAATTTCGAGGGGCTAGGGCTAGAGTTCTGTCTTAACCTGCCCCGTTACGGAGGCGTTCAGCATGATTAAAAGACGTGAACTACACGAATGTGGACATTTATTCGAGTATTTATCGCACCCATCTGTCTTCCCTTACGTTCGTCAAAAAGCAAATTCTGCTGAAGAATTTATGTTTATGACGAAACAATTAATGGAAGAAGAAGACCGTGGAGAAGTCATCTCCAGAACAATAACAGACGACTATGGTCAGCCTATAGGTACAATAAACTTATATGATATTCAAGATCACGCAGGTTTTCTTGGAACTTGGATTGGTCATCCTTTTCAAGGCCAAGGCTTTAATTTGAAAGCAAAAAATCTCTTCTTGGAAGAATTATTTTATCAACATAACATTAACACGGTATTTATTCGTATTAATACAAAGAATACTAAGTCAATTCGAGCTACCGAAAAGTTAGCATATACGATGTG
>JBFELW010000033.1:0-10590 GCA_041551995.1 Paenisporosarcina sp. | reverse complement strand
GATGATTAATACGGCTAGCGCAAGTGGTGGACTTAATGTAAATAGAATAATCAATACACCTGCTAGTAATAATATATCCATCAATAAATTGATAACACCATTTGTAAATAACTCTTGTAATGAATTAATATCATTCATGATGCGAACAAGAATTGATCCGGCTGAGCGTTGATCGAAAAATCGATGGGATAGCCATTGTACATGTGTAAACAAATGTTTTCTTAAATCATAAATGACGTTTTGACCCAGTTCATTCATCCATCGAATGCGGTAATTATTGGCAACCGTATTGATTATATAAAGTACTGCTATCCCACCGACAAGGATGGATAGTAATTGACCATCCTTATTTGCTATCGCCTGATCAATTACATAAACTCCGATTAGGATGGGAATTAGTAGCCGTATCAAGGTGGTGATCGTGACAGCTATCATCGCTTTAGGCAATAATGATTTTGAATAAGGTTTTACATACGTAAACAATCTCGCTAGCTGTTTCCAATTAAACGGTGCATCGATGACAACATCCGTAGAGTAGCGGAATCGCTTAAGTACACTTGGATTTATTTGTTTTGTCATGTAGATTCCGCCTTTCTATGCGTAGGTATTTTCTAATTGATCTCTATATTGTATTTCAAATATTCGCTTGTATAAGCCTTCTTCTTTTATAAGTTCTTCATGCGTTCCGCGTTGAACAATTTTTCCATGTTCAAAGACAATTAATTCATCTGCATGTTTTACTGATGATATACGATGAGCAATAATGAACGTTGTACGTCCTTTCATCACTTCCTCGAGAGCTTGCTGGATATGCAGTTCAGTTTTCATATCCACAGCACTTGTTGCGTCATCCAATACTAAAATAGCAGGATCCTGACAAAGTGCTCTTGCAATTGCTATGCGTTGCTTTTGTCCTCCAGATAAGCCAAGTCCACGTTCTCCAAGCATAGTGTCATAGCCTTCTGCTAATTCCATAATGAAGTCATGTGCATTTGCACGTTTTGCAGAATCAATTATTTCCTCCATCGTCGCATCCGGACGACCATATGAAATATTAGCTTTTATGGAAGAAGAGAATAAGAACGATTCCTGTAACACAAAGCCGATTTTTGAACGTAATGACGTTAATGTATACGCATCGACAGGAAGACCGTCAATTTTCACGGTTCCCTCTGTTGGTTCATAGAAACGTGTTAACAACTGAGTTAGGCTCGTTTTACCTGATCCAGTTGCACCAATTAAACCAACTTGTTTACCAGCAGGTACATCTAAGTTTACCCGTTCAAGTGCGACTTGATCTTCTTCACGATATCGAAGAGTTACATTTTCAAAAGTAACATGACCTTTAATATGTGTAGCATCAATAGCTCCTTCTATAGAATGGATAGGTTCTGGCGCTTCCAGTATTTCTAAAAGTCGTTCTCCAGAAGCTTTTGACTGTGAAAATAAGTTGACTGTGAAACCTAAGTTCATAATTGGGAAAATGATATATCCTAGTAAACTATAGAAGGCAACAAGTTCACCAACCGATAACTGTCCTTGGATTACAAGGTAACCACCATATCCAAATAAAAACACGACACTTATGTTCCCTAAGAACTCCATAATAGGAAAATACTTTGCCCAAATTCCTGATGTCACTAAATAACGTTCTTTATAATCTTTATTTGAGGTATTGAATTTATTAATCTGAAAGGATTCTCTTGATAAAGATTTAACTGTATGAATACCACTAATATTTTCTTGTACATTTGTATTTAATTTCCCGAATGACTTTCGTATATCTCTGAAAGCAGGATGTACCAGTTTATCAAATTTGAAAACCGCTACGATAAGTAATGGCAAAGCTGCCATCGATACAAATGTAAGTGAAACAGAATAATAAAACATGACAACTAATGATACGGATACGAGAAATATTAATCTAAATAGTTCAACAAAACCAAACGATAAGAAGAATCGGAAACCTTCTACATCAGCAGTTAAACGAGACATTAAATCGCCTGTTTTGGCATTATCATAATATTTAAATGGTAGTCGTTGCAATTTAGCATAAAGAGCATTGCGAAGTTCATAAACAGAACGGATTCCGAACATATCTCCCGTATATTGACCTATATATGTAGCAATACCCTTCACTACCATTAAAGCCAGAAAGATCCCCGCTAACACCCAAGCTAGATCGTACTGCTCGCCTGTTATAACACGGTCAATGGTTTGCTGAAGAATGATTGGATAAGCAACAGTAATAAGTAGTGTGATTAAAAGCATAAATAATGACCAAAAGAATAAAGACTTATTCGGCCAATAGTATTCTTTTAACTTTTTGAAAATTTCCAACTTTTTTCCCCCTATTTCAAAAGACATAGTATTTAATATATCGGATTCCGAAATAAATAACCACCCCCTTTTGACTGATATTTAAATAAAATTTTTAAAATTACCCATTTATCCGTGTAAATGGATACAGAAAAAAAGAATCAAATCTTTTTTATGTACCTGTTACTTAAAATAAGATAAAAAAAAGCCTGAGATTTTAGTCTCAAGCTCTTTGAATAATGTTATGCATTTTTCATTTCATCTAACACGCGATTGACTCTTTTTTCGAGCATTTTCATGCCACTACCGCCAGCTTGGAAATGACGTAATTGGCCATCTTTATCAAACACATAATATGCAGGTACATATTGATTATCAAAAGCATCTGTCAACTTCAAATCATTATCTACAAAGATTGGTTGTGTAATATCATATTTTTCAGCATTTTTCTTGATGTCATCTAAATCCATATCTTTTTCAGATCGAGGCATATGAACAGCAACCACGTTTAACTCATTCTTGTATTGATCTCGAAAATTGTTTACATCAGGCATTGCTTCCTTACAAAGACCACAACTTACTGACCAAAAATGAATTAAGGTTGGTTTACTTCCAATTAATTGCTTTTTCGTAACTTCTCCATTTAACCATGTAGTTGCACCAGACAAATCTGGCATTGGTGAGCGTAGTTTCATGATTTTCCTCCTTATATACCATCTAAAAATTCCCCACTGCGTATCGTATGCGTGGGGAATCTAAGTTGTCTAAGTATCCAGTAAGAAAAGTCCTTACAGAGTTTTTTGGCCTGGACGCCAGTTTGCTGGACAAAGACCACCAGTTTGAAGTGCTTGCAACACACGAAGTGTTTCATCTACATCACGGCCAATGTTATTATGGAATACAGTTTGATATTGCATTTCACCCTCAGGATTAATAATATATAATCCACGAAGTGCAATTCCTTCTTCTTCTATTAACACGCCATATTCACGTGAGATCGTGTGATTTGTATCTGCAGCTAATGGATATTTTAATTCACCTAAGCCATTGTCTTCTCTTGCTGTGTTAATCCAAGCAAGGTGAGTGTGAATCGTATCAGTTGAGACACCAATGATCTCCGTATCTAAATCTTCAAATTCATCAAAACGGTCTGACATTGCTGTAATTTCTGTTGGACATACAAATGTGAAATCCATTGGATAAAAGAACAATACAGTCCATTTATCTTGTTTCATATTTTCTTCTAAACTTACCTTACCAAAAGATTTATCTGCTAATACTGCTTCCATTGTAAACCGTGGTGCTTGTTTACCTACCATTCGTTCTGTCATGTAAAAACCTCCAAAGAAGAATATTCTGTTCAATGTGATTTTGCAGCAAGAAAAGCACTACTCATCGCTTTATTGTTGAACAATCTATTTTCAAGAATAACAAACTCAGATTTACAAATCAACGAATGAGATTCATCACACATAAAATAACCTAGATTCCGACATATAGTCTCTAACGTTTAGTATGCACTAAATTAGGAAATATATTAGGACACCGTGTAAAATTACACGATTCCTATTTGGGTTGGCATTTTAGAACAAAGTAGATGCAGTATTCAGGCATTTTTAATTAAAAGCGTTGTTAAACGAAGTTTTTAATAGAAGGGAAATCTCATTTAACTTCTGTTACTGTTTCTGAATCGTACGTATCGTTGAGGTTTTCGAATTGTATCGTAAAAGGAAGCAAATTCTCCTTACTCTTTATTTTAAATTCAATCTTCAAGCTAACAGAGGTATGAAATAAAAAGAGACCAAAAGCGATATTAAAGTGGACGCTTTGGTCTGAGGTTGCAATATGCACATGTTGGGTCTTCACAGGCTTCTTCACGCCATTCATTACATGACGAACAATAACAAGCATCAAACGTTTCATCATAAGATAATGGAATGAAACAATCATGACAGTAGTCGCCTAGTTCTCCCCATTCAATCACGCGTTTATGAATAAGTAAGAATATACCCTCGACTTCCTTTTGCTTATTCTTAAATTTACGTATACCGGGGTCCAAAAACAACATCATGCTTCGTCCCAAAATCATCAACTCCTTATCAATATATAATACCATATCTAATTAAAGGAAAAATAGTGGAGAGTGAAAATATGGATCAAAGTGCAAAAATACATACACTTAATTTGGATCAGGCATATATGACCTTTCTATTTCCGTTTTCTTACCGATCAAAAGATCGATCGAAAATAGCAAAGCAGTTAATAAAAAATGAGTTTACTTTCTTTACATTAACTAAAAATAATCTTGAAGATGCTTATTACGGCTCTTCAATACGAGTTCAGAATGAAGAACTTGATCAATACTTCCTGCCTTTTATTGAAAATAAACTTTTTCCAAAGCAAATAAATCAAGATGGTTTTCTCCGATTTTCTAAGAAAATAGAGGATTCTTTTGTTCAAGATATTCGTAATGAATCTTTCCCTTTTACGATTAATAGTATAGATGTCACATTAGGTCCTTTTAGTATTGGGTTTATTACCATTCGAACTGAAATGGTTGAATCAGACGTGGAAATTTGTGACGTTATTGACTTTATGAATCACTTCCGGATAATGGAACAAAAAATCGAGGAAGAAAAAGGCGCTGTCATTAAAAAAGAAGCTCTTACATTTAACACATCGAATGATTTTATTTTTGATTATTTATGTCCAGTAGTAAAAGAGTTTATCGTACATGATGATAAACGTGCAGGCTACTTTGGAAGCCTTCCATTTTTTGAAGATGAACGGATGTTAGTTTCTGCATTCGTGATTACAAATGGTGAACATCCAATTACTGCAGATCAATTATATAGACTAGGCCAACTTGATGGAAGAAACAGAGAAGGCCTTCCCTTTATGTCGAGTACAAATTCTGAATACATTGAGAAATATTTGGAGAAACATGTCCATAATCGTTGGGCACCCGATTCATATATAGTTACTTCTGAGCAAGCGCAAATTACCGTTACAAAAAAACAAGCGTATCAACTGGAGCGTCCACTTTCTCAGTTTATGGGTACACATTATTATAATTTACTACTGCATAACTTTTATAAGATTATGCTTTTGAAACTTTCTTATGAATATAGTGAAGTCGAGTGGGAACAGGATGAAGATTATGTTGAAGATTTGATTAAACTAATATCATTATTTTCTTCTCATTATTATTTTGGACAAATTTCTACACGAACGGAGGGTAAGGAGTTAACCAAAATATATCGGGATATATTCCAAATAACGCCTTTGTTTGCAGAGGTTAATCAGACATTGGAAGAGTTATACCGTGCACAAGAAAAAAAATCGAATAAACGTCTGAATAGCCTTATTTTCATGTTGACTGTTTATACTGTTATTTCTGGTATATATGGTATGAACCTTGTGATTGATGATTGGAAAGGTAAAACAGACTGGTCGAAAATTCCTGGTTACTCCTTTTTCGAATGGATTTCTCTAATCATTGCTATTTCAGGTATATCTGTGTCCGCCATTCTTCTTATGACTGTCGGTGCTAGAGCATTGGGGAAAAAATACCGTAAGTGGAAACGTAATCGTATAAATTAGTGGTGAAAATGTTAAATTCAGAATATTTTCTAAACCATAATTCTTTTCTTTATATGGTAAACTTTTAGTTACTCGAAACAGTTAGAGCAGGAAGAAGGAGTACAATGGTAAGAAATTCTAATCAGTTCGCACTATATGTGCTTATGTTCAATATGTTTATAGCGATGGCAGGAATTGGTCTTATCATTCCTATTATGCCCGCATATTTAGGGACATTTGGAGTAGCAGGACAAGCACTTGGATTTTTAATAGCCATGTTTGCTTTTTCACAATTTCTTTTCTCACCACTTGCTGGTGATTTATCAGATAAATACGGACGTAAGCATTTAATCATCTTTGGACTTGTTGTTTTTGGATTATCGCAGTTAATGTTTGGACTAGCAACTGAATTATGGGTTCTATTTTTGGCTAGATTCTTTAGTGGATTGGGATCT
The DNA here is from genome assembly GCA_041551995.1 of Paenisporosarcina sp. Classification (GTDB taxonomy): domain Bacteria; phylum Bacillota; class Bacilli; order Bacillales_A; family Planococcaceae; genus Paenisporosarcina. The sequence goes on along the minus strand of JBFELW010000033.1, from coordinate 4,234 downwards.
GCTTTTATCGTGCCACCCATGATGGCATTTGTTGCCGACATTACAACTGAAGAAGAACGTGGCAAAGGCATGGGATTGTTAGGTGCATCTATGTCACTAGGTTTTATGATCGGTCCTGCAATTGGTGGTTTTTTGGCAGAAGTGAGCCTACAGTTTCCATTTTACACGGCAACCACGGCAGCTCTAGTATCAGCTGGTATTTCTATGTTTGTTTTACCAAATACAAAGCCGACTTTAGTAAAAACAGGCATACTGCCTAGACGTGAAAACTTGTTTAAACAGATGAAACGATCAACAACTACTCCATACTTTATTATGTTAATTGTAGTGTTTGTCTTTTCATTCGGATTAGCTAACTTCCAAGCAACTATTGCCTTGTATGTAGATAAGAAGTATGGTTTTACACCAGGTGAAATTGCTATTCTGATTACAATTGGTGGATTCGTTGGGGTCATTGTACAAACGTTTGTCATTAATAAACTGTTCAAGCGCTTTGGTGAACTAAAAGTGATTTTAGTCAATTTATTAGTATCTGCAATTGCCATGATGAGTGTTCTTTTTGTAGACGGATTTTGGCCGATATTAATTGTTTCAAGTGTCTTTTTTACTGCTGCATCACTACTAAGACCAGCAGTTAATACATTAATTTCAAAACAAGCTGGAAGTGAGCAAGGGTTTGCAGCTGGCATGAATAATGCATATATGAGTCTTGGAAATATGGTGGGTCCTGCCCTTGCTGGCGTTTTATTTGATATCAATATGAGTTTTCCCTATATAGCAGGTACCATAATTTTGTTGATTTGTTTTTTTATTGCCTCATCGATAAGGCACCCAGACGTATTGGAAACATGAAAAAAGGTTGTTCTAGAGGTATATATCCTCTGAACAACCTTTTTATGTGATTATATTCAGCGCTTCTTCTTCCCTTTCAACAGCTGAGAAACATTTGTATCAGAATGAGTAGGAGGATTCTCTGGTGTAGCAAGTTTCCAAGAACGTAGACGCCCCGAAATCATTCTCCATCCAAAACGTCTTAATGTAATATCCACAAAAAATAATAGCATCGCAATTAGAACGAGCCACTTTTGAATACTCCTACTTTCTGCACTTTCATATTCTACATCACGCATCGCTTGTTCAGGAGTGGTTAAGAATTCCCCATCAGTTCGACTGGAGATGTCCTGTAACAATCCTTTATTTGGTGGTTGTATTTTGTACTCATCACTGTATGGAATTGAAATACCGGCTTGATACATACTATTCTCTTCATTAGAGATTCGCAAAAAAATTAATCCAGGATCGGTATCAAAAGAAACTCGACTTTTGCCAGGGGCAATGGGTTCAGATATGCTATCTATTACTTCTCCAGCTTCATTAACTGCCACAATATCTAGAAATGAAGATTGACCTGATGGATCTGACACAGTATAAGATCCATCTTCTGATTTGCGAATATCGAACGGAACTTCACTATAGGATGGCAGTAATCTTGAAACAGCGGTGTTCCAAAAATTACCCCACTGATTAAAGCGCGCAAAATCTCCACTCCAAGCACCTGTTGAATCGGACGTGTAAGCAATTGTTCGACCAAGACCATACATCCATTCTGCAATGACTGGATCTTCTTTTGTGCTATTAGCAATAACAGTTGCTGTTTGTTTTGCTGTAGTCGCAATATACGCATTAAACTGAGGAACACCTTCTATAAATAAACTTGTCCATGCAGCATCTCCACTTATGGTTGGATAAAAAGGGTTATCTTCAATATAAGTTCTCGAAATCATGACAGTCTCTCTGGATAATATAGCCGGAATCGTACTTTCATCTATAACGTCATAAAAACGACCCGTACCCATTTGAGCAAGGTCTTCAAGTAAATTTCGATCAGCATCTTGTCCAATTGCAACAGTAGATAATGTGATGTTTTTCCCAAGACCTTGTGAAATAAGTTCTTCATAATCATTTTGAGTCGCCGATTGTCCGTCCGTTAACAAAATAATATGTTTTCTTTGTAGCTTTAAATCAGTTAATCTTTCATATGCGAGCTCTAATCCTGGAAATATCTCAGTACCCCCGCCAACAGAAATGGATACTATTTTTTCAATGGCTGCTTCTTTGTCTGTCAATGTTTCCGCTTCGATAATTTCCCATGGTTGATCATCGAAAGCAATGAAACCAAGCGTGTCATCCTGTCTTAATAACTCTACAGATCGTGCAGCAGCTTCTTTTGCGAGGTCAAATTTACTACCTGACATACTTCCCGATTTGTCCATGACAATAATCAGACCGAGTGAAGGCAATTGTTCCTTTCCTTTTACCTCCATCTCAACCGGTAGAATTTTTTCTATGGGTGTTTTAAAATAACCACCTAAACCAAAGCTGTTGTCTCCTCCGACCATCATAAAGCCAACACCAAAGTTCTTCACCGCTTGTTCGATGACAGTCATTTTAGCTTCTCCAACTTGATATCCTGGCACATTATCAAAAATAATAGCATCGTACGATAAGTAATTCGATAAGTCAAAAGGCAAGTCTGAGGCAGAAATAGAATCGATATTCACTACTGCTTGATCAATAAATGTTGGAATAGGAGAAGACATTTTGTCTCCATTGACAACTAAGAGATTCGGTGCACTTTCCACCATCGTTACGCTCGTTAATTGGTTATTCTCAAGTAAAGCATCGTCTTTAACATTTAATTGAATTTGATACTTTAATAAACCTTCTCCGGCAGAAGCATGACGTAGCGTGAAAGTATTACTACCTGGTTCCACTTGTACAGTCTGCGAAGCTAGAAATGTATCGTTTTCAGAAAGAATGAGTTCACCAACCACAGCTTTTGTTGACTCTACTTGTACAATTAACTGTTGCTGTTCGCCTTCAAATGCTACAGGAGGTGTTTCAAAGCTTGTAATAGCCACGTCGTCGGATTGTGGACGGTTTAACATATACGTATCTATTTCAACATGACTGCCTGCCATTCGTGAAAGTTGATCAGAAACTGAACCACTATTTTCTAATCCATCAGATAATAGGACAATTCGAGTAGCTTTTTGTTGGTCAGCTAGATTAAGAGCTAGCTGAATACTTTGTGCAATATTGGTTTTACTTGTATCTTCAGCCCCAATAAATTCGGGAACTTCGTCTGTTAATAAAGACAAAGGAGCTTGTGTTTGAAATTTCTCATCAAAAGAAAAAAGACCTACTGATTGATGATTTTTCTTCTCTTCTAGTGCTTGAACAAGAAATTCAGTCGATTGTTGCTCAGTACCTGCTGTAGAAGCTGAACGATCTACAACAAACAAAATTTGTTCTTCTTTAATCGGCAGTAAGAGCGTTGGCATAGCCATAGCGAAAATCAGCAAACTGACTGCGGTGACACGTATGAAAAAAATGATTTTGTATTCTCTCGAATGATATGTGTTGGTTTTCCACCAAACAAAGGCAAAATAAGTTGCGGGTAAAAGTAACAATAATAACCAGACAGGTGATTCAATTCGTAAACCCACGACGTCTTTGCACCTCCCATTCAATCAATAACAAAAGCACGATCAGAAGCAAGAACCAAGGAACTAATGACGTTTTAACTGTTTCTTGAACGCCATCTTTTGAAGCTGTCCCTATCGTAAATGATGTTCCTTGCTCGATTTGTTTCTCTTGTTGCTCTAAAGTAACTGCGAATTGCTTTTCATTTTGCCCAGATTTCAATATATAAAGTCCTGGTCGACTTGGTGCTGAAAATTGTCCACCGTTTTGAAAAGTTGTTATATACTCATCTGCTGCAGAAAACACTTCCCACCCAGCTTCAGCATCATCTGCTACTAACGATAATGATTTTCGCTGATTTGGAGAAAATACGCCAATCCCCTGATTATTCGTTGACATTTGTTCTCTTGCACTCCATAAAAACAAAGGAAATGAAGGATGTAGAGGCCAATCGGTCATTTGAATATCGGCGAGCACAATTATATCCCCTCTATCGGAACGCTGGATGAAAGGTTCTTCATTTACTCGAGCAATTGTTTCATAATCTTGAAATGGAGGATAAAGGCTGCTAACATAAATATCCTCAATTTCTGAATAGGCAAACACATCATCCCGCTCCGTGGTAATAACACCATTGACTTCTTTTGCATTTTCATCATTTCGTCCAATTAATAAAACTGGTGATGAGGATGAGGAAAGTAGAGATGTTTGATTAGTTACCACAACCGCTTCATTAGGCAAGTCATTT
>JBFELW010000032.1:0-10650 GCA_041551995.1 Paenisporosarcina sp. | reverse complement strand
TTGGTTTAACGGAGTTCTAGCATCATATAAAGGTTTATGATTATTAGGACTTCCTCCAATCACTCTTTTCATCATACGTCTCATGTCTTTTCTTTCTTCATAAGTAAGCGCGGCATCTGATACACCAGCCCAACTAACGACCGAAGTGATATCATTCCTTATGATAGCTGTCCATAATGCCATGATTCCTCCTCTTGAAAAGGCATAAAGATGAATACGAGGTATTTGGATAATCTGTTTTAGAACTTCCACTGCATGAATGGCATCATAACGATCGTCTCCAGCAAACTCATCTCTTCCCTCTCCACCTCTATTACCCCGATAGTATGGAGCAAAAACCACAAAGCCTTGAGAGGCAAATTGCACTATACGACTTGGACGAACCATGCCAATACTTTGCATTCCTCCTCTTAAATACAGAATACCTTCATAATCACCTTTGATTATTGGTTCTGCTAATAAACCTTTAACACGATAACCATCCGACCAATAAATGATTTCAGTTAATAGAACATGTGGACTTGGACTTGGATAAGCTTGTTTCCTAACAATGTGACCATTTATTTTCAAGTAAGATCACCCGCTCTATCATTTTTTTCATTCCTAGATCTTTCATATGAAAGCTTAATTGTGTTGACTGTTTAAACTCTTCTATTGTTAGCCACTCACGACCATCCGTCTCAAATGCTTCATCAATATCATGTAGATGACTTACTTTCGCTAAAAATACTACTTTTCTAAACGGAACTTTATCGTGAACAACATATTCTGCAAACCATTCAATATTTGTTAAAGTAGCTCCCGTTTCTTCAAAAGTTTCTCTTCTAACAGCTTCTATTAATGATTCCCCTTCCTCTACTTTGCCTCCGGGAAATTCTAATCCTCTTTCGGGGTTTCTTGTCATTAACCAATTGTTTTCTCTATTTGCTAAAACGAGCACATGTTTTGCAGGTATGGAAAAGGTATTTGGTTCAAAAGATAAGGTGACTTGAGTGCCATTTAAATCCTTAAAGAAAAACATGCCTTCCACACTCCTTTCTCTAAGTGTAGCGAAGGCATGAAAGGCATTCAACTATAATAATGCATCGATTCGATTATCTCTCTTGCTTCGTCGTTTCCATATTCGTGTATGACTGCAAATAATTTTTTAAGCCGATTATCAACCTGATCATTTTCTTCATCTAAATGATATTGAATATAGGGAATATGAGCTCGAAAAAAGTTTTTCCATTCGATTTCATCTTTCTGATCAAATAATTGATCGAGTACGCCAAGTACCTCGGGTGCCGCTTCTATTTCATACTCCCACGGTGAATCGTCTGGATGAAAATAATAACGATGATTGGCTACAGAGACATAAATTTTTGTCATGACATCCATCCTTTCATTTTCATTAGCATGTGTGCAGACAACAAAAAACATGCACATCAATTGATATGCATGTTTCTCGATTCATTAACCTGAGATATCGACAACTGTTCCTTTATAAGGATGTGCAGCAATCGGTTGTTCTGGCATTTCTTGGAGCATTTGAACAGCAGAGGCAGAGTTCATATTAAGTGCATTTTTCATCACACTCATTTGAACAGTGGACTGTAGTTCTCTTAACTGACTTGCCATAATTGAACTTAACTCCATAATACACACCTCCTTTCATACATGGTTACTATCGACCATATAACACAAAAATAAAGACAAATCCCATAATTGGAATTTGCCTATAAAAGAATTAAATGCTTTTCTTTTTATTTATTTGTATCGCCTAAGAATGCATTTAACATCCACTGATGTTTTTCAATCGACTGATAGACAGCATTTAATAAATCTTCTGTCATATCGTCTCCATCTTTCGCTGCTTCGTCCATGCCATTTTTCAAGGACTTCATAATTGTTGCAAAATCTTTTACGACCGAATCAACCATTTGTTCCGTTGTTTCTTTTCCAGTTGCTTCTTCTACCTCTGATAACTCTAGATGCTCTTTCAATGTAGCAACTGGTTGTCCACCAAGTGTTAGCAAACGTTCAGCTATTTCATCCATATGGAGAGTTGCTTCATTGTAAAGTTCTTCATACTTCGCATGTAACGTGAAAAATTGGGGACCCTTAACATACCAATGGAAATTATGTAATTTTGTATACATAACAGACCATGTAGCGACTTGCTTATTGAGTTCTTGATTTAAAGTTGCTGACATAAATTTAACACTCCTAACTTTTAATTATGCTTCTACACTTTTAATTTACCACTAATGCCTCTACAATAAACATACGTATAGAAATGGAGTGAAAAAAATGTCTTTATGGTTACTTCTGTTCTTAGCTATTTTATGTATGGTAGTCATTACAATATTATTCTTATTAGCCACAAAAAAAGGCTATGAACATCAACATACAGTAGATCCAACACCATCAAAATCAGAAGAAAACGGCAAAAATATATCATGAAATATATTGTCATTGGAATATTTCGTATCTATCAAAAAGTAATTTCTCCATTAACACCACCAAGTTGTCGATTTTATCCAACCTGTTCTCATTATGGTGTTGAAGCTGTTCAAAAACATGGAGCTATAAAAGGTATATATTTAGCAGTCAGAAGAATACTAAGTTGTCATCCGTTTCATGAAGGTGGCTATGATCCAGTGCCGGAGGAATGGCCAAAGAGAAAATGATGAACTATACCTTTTTAAATAGATGTACGTATAAAAAAAGACTTCCCCCTAGAAGTCTTTTTTCATTTTGCTTGTGTTTTCATTTCTTTTCTTGTATGATAATAAAGGATTTCATGTAAATCGTAATCATTACTATTTAAAAGGAGTTAATCATGAAAAAAATATTTTTAATCAGTTTAGTTGCTATATTAGCTTTATTTACAGCTGCTTGTAATGAAAACAGTACACTATCACCTACTGGTGAATCTGATAACTCAGAGGTTTTATCTGTCTATACAACAGTTTATCCACTTACTTATTTTACTGAGCGAATCGGTGGTGAGTTGATAAATGTAGAATCAATATATCCTGCTGGTGCAAACGAACATACATTTGATCCAACACAAAAGGATATGATGGCTTTAGCAGATGCAGACTTATTCTTTTACATTGGATTAGGACTTGAAGGTTTCGTTAATAACGCCAAAAAAACGTTGGCAAATGAAAATGTCACTATGGTAGCTACTGCAGATTCTGTCTCTGATGCAGAACTGGCAGTAAGTGAAGGTCATAAAGAGCATTCTGATGAAGAAGGCACTGAACACGAAGAAGAAGGTCACGATGCGAACGAAGAAGACACTGAACATGAAGAAGAGAGTCACGATGCTCATGATCACGGAGAAGTGGATCCACATCTATGGATTTCACCCCAGATCAGTATAAAGCTCGCTACTTCTATAAAAAATTCTTTAGTTGAAAAAGATCCAAACAATGAATCCATTTACACAGAAAACTTTAATACTTTAGTTACTGAACTGGAAAAACTAGATGCAGACTTTACAGCAATGGCTGATGCTTCTAACAATAAAATTTTCTTTGTTTCTCACGCAGCATTTGGTTACTTAGCTGGTACGTATGGTCTTGAGCAAGTAGCCGTATCTGGATTGAACTCTCAAGATGAACCGTCTCAGAAAGAATTAACTGAACTTGTAGAATTTGCAAAGGAACAAAATATAAAAACTATTTTGTTTGAGCAGAATGTTTCTTCTAATTTATCAAAAGTTATCCAAAAAGAGATTGGTGCAGAAGCAAAAACAATTCATAACTTAGGGGTACTGACAAAAGAAGACATTGATAATAAAGAGAATTACTTTACATTGATGGAGAAAAATTTAGCTACTTTAAAGGAAGCACTACATTCTTCAAATTAAAAAGAGGTGCAAATTGCACCTCTTTTTTCTGTGTTTTATTGAGCATCGAAATTAAATATTTTTGTATACAACCTCACGATATTTCACAAAATTTTTCTTCTTATAAAAGTTTTTAGCAGCTTCATTATCTAACCAATAATCTAGTTCTATTTTGTTTATGCCCTTTGTTTTTGCAAATGCACTAATTTCGTCCATCAATTTAGAGCCATATCCCATATTTTTATGATTTTCTGAGATACTAATTTGATGAACATATAAAGATTTATAGGGTTTCTTAAACGCACTTTCAGGATAGTCTTTAAATTCAATCCATGCATAACCTATAGGTTCCTCTTGATCCTCCAATAAAAGAAAAATCAAATTCGGTTTATTCATGGTCTCTTGAAAAAAATTCTTAACTTCAACAAAATTATATGCCTTAAAATACTCTGGAAATAGATCTGTATGCACGTCTTGTACATATTTGTTCAATTTCGCGACTGTTTCATAATCCTGTGTATGACTTATTCTCATACCTATTCCCCACATTCCAATTTTTTATATATAAAATTCTTTTCTTCGAACTCCATATTGATTAATTAATTTATGATTTAAGGCAACACCCACACCAATTTTGTGAGAAAGCTGAATTTCTCCATCTTTTACATCTATTGTAGGATTGGCTAGATCTTCATTCCAAAAATGTGTAGAGGAACTAAAATCACCAGGCAATTGAACACCAGATAATGAAGAAAATGCGATATTGAACGCTTTTGACACCCCAAACTCGATCATACCACCTACGAAAATCGGAATTTCTGCTTTAACACATTGTTCATGGATGCGAAGAGAATTTGTTAGTCCACCTACGCGCCCTTGTTTCACTACAACTATTTTGCCAGATTGTCGTTCAATCATCTCATTCACATCTTGTAAACTAGTGATACTTTCATCCAACGCAAGTGGTGTTTTCATCGTTCTCTGCGCTTTTGCAGAAACATAGTTTTGATGCTCTGAAAATGGTTGTTCAATTAAAGTAAAGCCACAATCATCGAATGTTTGGAGCAAGTGGATTGTCTCTTCTGTAAATGCACCATTAGCATCTGCAAAAAATAAGGTTTGCGGATATTTATTAATTATTTTTTTAAACTTCTCAGGATTTGATTTTTGAGAAATTTTAATTTTAACTCGTTTATAGCCATTTTCCACGGCTTCTTTGATTTCTTCAACCATATTCTCTTCAGTTGAAGTAGCCACAACAATACCCGCTTTAATAGGCCGTGAAGTACCACCTATTACTTGCCACAATGGTTGATTTAATCTTTTCGCATACAAATCCCACATCGCATGATTTACAGTGGCCTTTGCCATATGATTGCGTTTTATAAATTTCAAACAATCATCTAGTTCATCAGGGTGTGAAAATGATTGATTTAAAATAGCCGGTATAATCCATCTTTCGAGCATTTCCCAGCATGTCTGTACTGTTTCTTCTGTGTACCAGGGTGAAGTAAAGGCTACACATTCACCAACACCTGTATGACCTTCATCATCTGCTATTTCCATGAAGATACTTTCTCGTTCTTGAACATGTTGTATATGAGTGGTAAATGGTTTCTTTAGAGGAACCAGAACGTGATATAAGGTCACTTTTTTGACTTGAATATTAACCATTTAACCACTCCCTCAACTCTTTTCTTAGTAGTTTATTTGAAGCATTTCTAGGCAATTCATTTATCCGATGCAGCAGTTTAGGCATTTTATAAGGAGCTACTTTCGTTTGTAAAAACTCCCTTAAAGTCTCCAATGAAATTTCCTCATCACTGACGATAAAAGCCACTGGTACCTGTCCCCAGGTTTCATCTTTTTGACCACAAACACCCGCTTCTCTAATTAGAGGATGTTGCAAAATTGCATTTTCCACTTCTGCTGGATAAATATTTTCTCCTCCTGAAATGATTAGATCAGAACGTCTGTCGATCACGAATAAAAATCCTTCATCATCTAAATAACCAATGTCTCCAGTGTAGAGCCATCCATTTTCTTGTGAGGACGTCGTTTCATAACAGCCAATGTAACCTGGTGTTACATGTCCTCCACGAATGCAAATTTCCCCTTCATCAAAAGGTTTTTTTGCCTGATCAATTCGAATAAAACTTAAATACAAAGGTTTTCCAGATGATCCAAGTTTCCTAACGGCATCTTCAGGAGCTAAAGTGGCAGTTTGAGAAGCGGTTTCCGTCATTCCATAGGTTTGCAATACACGAATTCCACGTGCCATCGCTCGTTCTAAGTAGCTACTTGGTACAGGGCCTCCGCCAACAAGCATGGTGAGTAGGCGAGGCGATACATTCACATCTTGCTCATCTAACTCCCTCAAAATCTTTTCTAGCATAATAGAGACGACAGACATGCGAGTAGCCTTCCCCTTCACTAAATCTTCAACTATTGGAAGGAGGTCGAATTTCGAATAAAGCTTAACTTCCATCCCATATAAGACTGAACGAATAAGAATGGATAATCCACTGATATGAAAGATTGGCATCGTGCACAACCAGATATCATCTTGTTGAATTCCCATATTAAACGCAGAAGCAGTCGCGTTTGTCGTATGATTTAAAACGGTTTGTCTAACTCCTTTTGGATGACCTGTTGTACCTGATGTGTACATGATAGACATGGTACGGTCTAATGGCCACTCATTCTCTATATCAATTGAGATGGATGGTTGCTTAACTAATTCATCGACACATATCGTTTTATGTATAGCAATTCTATCTTGAAGACTTTCCTCCACTAGGATATGCGTAGGTTTAGCATCTTTTATTTGATAGATCAATTCCTGATCAGATAAACGTGTATTTAATAATACGATTTCACAACCCAATTGCCAACAAGCGTGAATAGTAGTAACTAATAGTGAATTAGATGGTGAAAGAATGGCAACTCTATTCCCTTTTTCAAAACCCTTACTCTTCATTGCTCCAGCGATTTTTATTGCATCTTCAAAAAGTTCTAGAAAGGTCCAAGATTTGTTTTCATAAGTTAATGCCACTCGATGTGGTGTCGAATTGACACGTTGTGCTAACCAGTTCGGGTACATCATAACTCCACCTTAAGAAAAAGCTGCCCATAAAAGGACAGCTCTTCCAGTATATTTAAAATCAAGGGAAACGCGGGAACTGACCGAAATCAGGTTTGCGTTTTTCCTTAAAGGCATCGCGACCTTCTTTTGCTTCATCTGTTGTGTAATAACGCAGTGTAGCATCTCCTGCCATTTGTTGTAGACCAGCTAAGCCATCTGTATCTGCATTCATTGCAGCTTTTAAGAAGCGAAGTGCTGTTGGTGACATAGAAAGCATTTCCTCACACCATTGAACGGTTTCATCCTCTAATTGAGCATAAGGTACAACTGTATTGACTAATCCCATATCAAGTGCTGCTTGCGCATCGTATTGACGGCATAAGTACCAAATTTCACGTGCTTTCTTATGACCAATAATACGTGCTAAATAACCAGAACCATAACCCGCATCAAAAGAACCTACTTTAGGACCTGTTTGTCCAAAAATGGCATTATCTGCTGCAATTGTTAAGTCACATACTACGTGAAGTACATGTCCTCCTCCAATGGCATAACCAGCGACCATTGCAACAACTGGTTTAGGAATCACACGTATTAATCGTTGTAAATCCAAAACGTTTAAGCGAGGAATTTCATCTTCCCCAACGTATCCACCATGTCCGCGAACAGATTGATCTCCACCTGAACAAAATGCCTTTTCACCTTCACCAGTAAGGACAATAACCCCTACTTTAGAATCGTCACGTGCATAAGTAAATGCCTCAAGCAATTCTTTAACTGTTTTTGGTCGGAAAGCATTGCGAACTTCTGGACGGTTAATTGTAATTTTAGCAATCCCATTATAAGTCTCATACTTAATATCTTCATATGTATGTTCTGTAACCCATTGACGTGTCATGTTGTTCCTCCTCTAAATTCAATCTTTCAAATGCTTCTTTATTATTGTAGCAAACTCAACGGGATTTTCCACATGTATTGCGTGACCTGCACCTAAAACCTCAAGATGTTGTCCATTTTTTAATAAAGCATACATCCTTTTTGCAATATTTTTAAACTTCACATCATATTCACCCGTTATACATACAACTGGTATAGGTATTTCTGGTAATTGCGCCCAAAAAGATGGTTGCTGTCCAGTTCCAATTCCTCTTAAACTTGATGCCAATCCAATTGGGTCATGTTCCATCCGTTCAGAACGTATCGCCTTTTTCTTTTGACAGGACAATTGTTTTTGAGAATGAAACAAAGGAACGTTTTCCCAAAAATCCACAAATGCGCCTAATCCATCTTTTTCAATCATCGTTGCTAATCGTTCGTCAGCTTCTATTCGCATTGCACAGTCACTACTGTCTTCAATTCCAGGAGACGCACTTTCCAAGATAAGCATAGATAGTTGCTGTGGATAAGTACAGGCATACGCTAGTGCAATTCTTCCACCCATAGAGTAACCGAGTAATGTAAACTTCGAGAGTCCTAAATGAACGACCAAAGCTTGTAAGACTTCTATTTGCTCTTCCATTTGATATCTTTCCACTGGTATCTTAACCGAACTCCTCCCATGTCCTGTTAAGTCAACTGCTAGGATACGGATATCTGAAGGAAGTTGTTCGATTACTTCATACCAAGACTTTGTGCTACCAGTAAAACCATGTAACAACACTACCGTATTCTTAGCATCAGGATTCACCATAATATACGAAATAGTAATACCCCGAACCTTTACAGTTAAACGTTCCATTCTTGGTCCAACTCCTCCGTTATGGTTGTCCATAACTGACGGTGAGTGACTACATTCTTTTGTCGATTTGTCTGTACTTCAATAATACGAACATTCGACTTTTTGGGCGTATCCAAAGCTTTTAGAAACTCTTCTTTTGTCTGTGTCGAGAAATACTCTGTGTTGTACATCTTAGCTATGGAGTCAAAAGTTAAACCAGTTGGCGTTCCAAATAAAGACTCAAAATAGGTTTCTTCACTGGCTTGAGGTAAATATGAGAATATCCCCCCACCGTCATTATTCATAACAACAATCGTTAGGTCCGTTTCATGAAATCGAGTAACCAATAACCCATTTACATCATGTAGGAATGATAAATCACCAATTAGTAAAATTGCTGGACGTTGTCTAGCCATTTGAATCCCTATAGCAGTTGAAACAACTCCATCTATCCCATTTGTTCCACGATTTGAATAGATTCCTATATCCCTAGTTGTTTTATTAAAGAATGTATCCACATCACGTATTGGCATACTGCTACCAACAATCAAATCGGAATGGTTTTTTAACTCGTTGAATAAAAGACCTGCGAATGCTCCCTCATCATCTTGCTCCTCAATATACGAAGCAATATACTCGGTCGCCATTTCATTTGCTCTTACCCAACTGGCTAATATTTCACTTGAATGAATCGTTTCAACCGATTGCCATAAAGCTTGTGGATTTGATTGAATATGATGTGTAACCACTCCTAATGAATCACGGAACAGTGGGTCTTCATCGATTGCGATGTAAGTCTTAGGCATTAAAGACTTCAAATAGAGAGAAAGTGGCTTTGATACTGGCTGCGGGCCAAATCGAATGACTACTTCTGGTACCACGGCTTGTTTAAATTTTTCACTTTTTAATAAAGCATCATACTGATCTATTACTAAACCTTTACAGCTATGAGGAATTGACGTACGTAACTGTGAAAGGGAATCCACTAAAACAGGCCATTGGATAGCTTGAGCAAATGTCCAAAAAGCATCAAAGTCCATGTCACCTTGAAGTTCTCCAATAATAAGGAGTCCTCGCTTCGTATTGATAATTGCTTCTCTGAATATTCGTTCTGAAGTCTTAGAAGCAACAACTTCCCCGTATTCTGAGCCTTTAAATAATGACTCTTTTGTTTTGTAAGCGAAATCCAAAAGTAATGGTTCACGAAACGGTATATTTACATGCACAGGACCCCTCGGTGCAGATTGAGCCATACTTATCGCACGACTTGTATGCCTCTCGATAAATGGAAGGGTTTCTGCATGACTATCGGCAATTGGAAAATCAACACTCCATTTCACATGATGACCATATAATTGTATCTGATCTATAGCTTGAGGAGCACCAACCTCACGTAATTCATGTGGACGATCGGCTGTTACAACGATAAGTGGTATACGTGCATAGTGGGCCTCAACAATTGCAGGGAAATAATTCGCCGCAGCTGTTCCTGATGTACACAACAAAACAACAGGAAGCTGTTTAGCTTTAGATATCCCTAAAGCTAAATATCCTGCTGAGCGTTCATCAATTTGAATATAGTGTTGTATTTCCTTGGTTTGACTAAAAGCGTAGGCCAGAGGTGTTGACCTAGATCCTGGGCTAATCACAACATCTTGAACGCCAGCTTGTACTAAAGTTTGTACAATGGTATGAACATATTCGGTTAGACATTTACGACTATCCATCTAACTTTCCTCCAAGCGTTCGCAACATAGGTCTAAACTTTACCAGTGTCTCTGCGTATTCTGAATCAGGGTTTGAATCAGCCACAATACCTCCCCCAGCATATAAATATGCTTGATCATTGTTTAATAATGCAGATCGTATCGCTACAGCAAACTCTCCATTTCCTTCTGCGTCTATCCATCCAATAGGAGCTGCATAATATCCACGGTTCATTTGCTCAACCATTCGAATGACGGACATCGCATCTCCACGGGGCTCTCCACCAAGTGCTGGTGTTGG
>JBFELW010000031.1:0-10688 GCA_041551995.1 Paenisporosarcina sp. | reverse complement strand
TAACATGAGCTCCCACTTCTAAAAGCGCACTCGCTACTTTAAATCCAACTTTTCCAAGCCCTTGTATCGTATAGACAAGACCGCTCAACTCATCATTTCCATAGAGTATTCGGTTCGTTGCTTTTATTCCGTACAAAACACCTGCTGCTGTTGGAATTGAAGAGTCTCCACCACCACCATATTCAACCGGAAGACCGTTAACGAAGTTAGTTTCTTTCATAGCATGAATAAAATCATCCATTGTTGTGCCCATATCCGTACCTGTATAAAAACGGCCACCTAATGAATTGACAAATTGACCAAACGCTCGGAATAACTCAGGTGATTTGTCACTTTTGGGATCTCCTATAATAACAGCTTTCCCACCACCAAAATCGACATCAGCAGCAGCGCACTTATACGTCATACCCTTTGAAAGTCTGAGGACATCTTCCAATGCTTCATCCATACTATTGTAAGGTTGCATACGTGTTCCCCCAAGAGCTGGTCCAAGTGTCGTGTCATGAATGGCTATAATTGCACGTAACCCTGTTGATGGGTCATTACAAAACACGATTTGCTCGTGCTTACTCATCTTATCGAAAAGCTCAAAATTTCTTGTGATTTCCATTTTTTCCACCACTTTCATTTGAAAGGCCCCCTTGTGCGTTTGGCTATTTATAAGTTTTTTTTGACTATATATGAAGCTTCTTTCACTTTTTCCGCAATCTTTTCTTTAGGTAATATCACTTGCTTCACTTCACCTTGCCCGATCAAACCCAAATGATTTTTTGCAGAGACTTTAGTTACGACAACATTTTCACGAAGGTCAACTAAGGTTGCTGTTAATGTGACAACTGAATCTAGTGGAGAAGCGGCTAGATGCTTCAAATGTACGGACGCACCCATCCCTTCTTCATGACTCTCCAAAAATGGCAGAATAATCTTTCTTGAGACCCACTCCATGTGATAGGTCATCGCCACCGTGGAATAAACAGAGTGAACGACTTTGCCTTCAAAAGCTGCAAACATATCCTCGGTTACCGTAATCTCTATCGTTTCTTCTCTACCAATTTCCATTCCCGGTTTCATGGGTTCACCTCTATTTTAATATGTAATTAATGTTGAATATAGACTACTATCCTCATAGAAATGTGTATGCTGACTTTCATAGTCATATAAATGAGGCTCTAGTTCATATTCTCCTTTCGGTCACTGACCTTTGAATTTGTTTACTAGTAATCTTACTACCTATTAAATTAATGTAAGCCCTTACATTTTGCGCTTTACAATCACATATCGTATAACGATATTACAACGTAATATTATCAAAACGTAATACTCTAGTCAACATAATAATCCGAAAACTCAATATCTTTAGAATTGAAAGAAATCCATTCTGCCTTACATATGTTCATTTAATGGCCCTATTAATAAAACCAAAGAATGGATGACACAAATAGTTATCTCTGATTAGAGGTTGATATCGTGGACAGGATGTTTTTTCTGGATTAATTGACTAGCAGAATTCGAGAGTGGTTCGTAGGATGATAATGAACATTTTTTTATTTCGCTCTATTCAAAAAAAGATTCCCAATTAAGTTAGATAAACTTAATGGGAACCTGGAAGGTTAAAATTATTTATTTATATGGCTCATAATCATGTCTAGATGATCCCTAGTCTGATTCACTTGTTTGCTTGCTCCATCCATCATGCTGTCGAGCAAATTTTTAACACTCGGTATATCTTCAATTAATCCCGCAATCTGACCACTATTAATAAACCCATTTTCCATGTCACCTTGCATAGCCCCTTGAACATGGTGCTTTTCCGACGTCATCTCGTTGTATTGTTCAAGAGTCATTCCCGATTTTTCAAGTTCATTCAATTTGTTAGAATAAGGTGTTTTTAAGATTCTTCTCGTACGACCTACACTACGTCCGATAATGATCGTTTCTGTATCACTAGCGGACAGGAGATTCCGTTTGTAGACATCATGAAATGGAGCCTCCTCAGTCGCGATTAAACGTGTTCCAAGTTGTACTCCACTTGCCCCTAGCATAAGAGCAGCAGCTAATCCTCTTCCGTCTCCAATACCTCCGGCTGCGATTACCGGTATAAGAACGCTTTTCACAATCTGAGGAATAAGTGTGAAGGTTGTTAATTCAAGGTCTGAGTTAATACCTGCCGCTTCAAATCCTTCTGCAACAAGAATATTCGCTCCCGCAGCTTCTGCTTTTTGTGCATGCTTCACAGAAGCTACAAGAGCAATAACTATGACTCCATGTTCTTGTAATACAGGTATAAAAGGTACTGGATTTCCAGCAGATAAAGAAACAACAGGAATATGATGTTTAATAACTAAATCTACTAGCTCACTTGTATAAGGTGATACATTAATTGCGATATTAATTGCAAAACTCTTTTTAGTCCGTTTTTTTGTTTCCAAAATAATTGTTTCTACTTCATTAGGAGTCATCGTACCGCAACCAATTGTGCCTAGGCCTCCTGCGTCAGAAACAGCCGCAGTAAGTTGGGCATTACTAATATTGCCCATCCCACCTTGAATAATTGGATAGTTTATTTTTAGCATTTCACAAACGTATGTCATTTATTATCCACCTCTATTCAGTTATGTTATATTAAATAGAATAGAAAGACAATTGAGTATATTTTAAAAGGAGGTCATTTTTTGATAGTTTCTTATAAAGGTAAATCACCAGCAATAGATGATAAGGTATTTATTGCGCCAGGTGCTAAAATTATAGGTGATGTTCAAATAGGTGAAGAATCTACTATTTGGTTTAATACCGTATTACGTGGCGATGAAGGACTAATTTCTATAGGGAAACGCTGTAGCATTCAAGACAATTCAACCATACACTTGTATGAAGATGCTCCGGTTGTTGTAGAAGATGAAGTGACTGTTGGCCATAATGTCATTTTACATGGGTGTAAAGTTGGAAAACGTTCGATTATCGGAATGGGATCTACTATTCTTGATCATGCTGAAATAGGAGAAGAATGCATAATTGGTGCTAATACATTAATTCCTCCTGGCAAGAAAATCCCTCCACGCTCTCTAGTTGTTGGCTCACCTGGTAAAGTGGTCAGAGAGTTAACTGAGAAGGATTTCGAAATCATTCAACTTTCAATCGACACCTATGTTCAAAAAGGGTATGACTATAGAGAAATATTTCAAAACAGTGAGGAATAAATAAAAGAAAGCGGGATTGTCACATGACAATCCCGCTTTTCTTTCGTTATATAATTTTAGTCGATAATAAATGGATGTTGATCAGCAACATAAGCCTTGTCCTTGTTTTTCATATCATTATCTTCTTTAAATACTTCTTCAAAGAAACAGCTTGCCGGTGTTGCTAATAACTTATAATATTGCTCGAACAAGAGAGTGGCATGATTGCCATTCCAAATGTCAGGGAGTAGCTCTTTAGGCAATCCAGGATCAGTAAAGAGGAACTTGCGGTATTCATGAACGAGCTTAGTTCGCTCAACAAAGCACTCCGCATCAGACATTTGTCCTTTGCTCATCATGCTCTGATGAACAATGAATTGTCTGCTATACATAGAAATGAAGTCTTGATACTTCCCTTCAATCTCCTCAAGTGGCCAACTCTTTTCAACGAGTGCTTTATCTTCTTGTGGCCCTTTATAAGATGATACGAAAAAATCTGCATATGATTGAATATCATACTTCTCTATTAGGAGTTTGACTTCTTTTTCGAGATTATTAGGAGAAATCCAACAGCCATTTGAAAAGCTTCCAAATCCGCTCCATAACAGCTCTTTACGAAGTTCATCACGAATTTGTCTTTTTTCTTCAGGAATTGTATACATGAGCATACGCCATTTGCCGTCCCATTGGTTCGGATTTAATTTGAAAATCCGAATAGCTGCTTCCTCAATTCGAGCCTCGCCACGTGTTGTCATGAAATAGTAGCTTTTATTTCCCTTTTTCTCAGACTCGAGCCATCCAAGCTTCATCATTCTCGAGACGGCAACACGCACAGACTGCTCATTATGGCCAAATTCCTTTAATAAACGAATCAAACTACCGATCCATATTTTATTGCCATAATGACGGATGTAGTCGCCATATATTGTGAAAATCATTGATTGTGTATTCGCCATTTAAAAACTCACTCTTTCTTAAACCTCTACGATCCATGTAGCTATAAACATTCCGTAATTCATTATATCGTTATATTAATAAAATGAAAATTATTTCCCTGTAAACTGCGGACTTCTCTTTTCACTGAATGCAAGTAGGGCTTCCAAACGATCCTCTGTAGGGATAATCAATTCGTATGCTTTTGATTCAATAGCTAGTCCTGTTTGTAAATCAGTGTTCATTCCTTGTGTAATGGCATACTTTGCTTGTTTAATTGCCACGGGACCATTTTTCATCATATCTATTGCTAGTTGCTGACAGGAAGAAAGTAGGTTTTCTTTTGTGACAACGCTTAAAATGATACCTAAGTTTACTCCTTCTTCAGCTTTGAACTTTCTTGCAGTTAAAATTAACTCTTTTGCTCTCATCTCCCCGACTAATCTTGGAAGTCGTTGTGTTCCGCCTGCTCCAGGAATGATGGCCCAGCTTGTTTCAGTAAGCCCCATCACGACCCCTTCAGCTGCTATGGCAAAGTCGCAAGAAATCATTAATTCAAAACCTCCACCTAAAGCGTACCCATTGACTGCGGCAATCGTTGGTTGCGGTAAACTCGCGATACTATTAAAAACATCTCGGATTGCCTTAACATTTCTTAAAACCTCTGTTTCATTTAGCGTTTTTCTCTCTTTTAAATCAGCACCCGCACTAAATGACTTATCACCGGATCCTGTGAAAATGACCACTCTGACTTCTGGGTCAATAGAGATTAAATCTGTTACTTCTTTAAGCTCACGTAGAGTTTCATAATTGAAGCAATTTAGAGCATCTTCACGATTAATGGTCACATACGCAATATTATTTTCTTTACTGTATAAAATGGACGTCATTGTATGGTCTCCTTTTCATTGAGGATTGTTTAGATTTTAGGTTCATGTGCTACATTATCGTATTAGAGATGTTTATCAATCAAACCGAAGATTTATCAATCAAACACGTCTCACTGCGAGTTTACTTGTTGAAATAACAGACCGTATAGAAAAGAAATTGTTTAACAGGGCCAATAGTTAAAAACTGCCTCACATTGACACTGTTCTTTTATCACATCCAAAAGAACAGCATGTAGCAAGGCAGCCAAACATACATACATTAACTATTCACTTACATTTTCAACAATAGTTGCTATTCCTTGCCCCACTCCGATGCACATGGTAGCAAGACCGAATTTAACATTTCTTCTCTTCATTTCATATAAAAGTGTTGTTAATAGCCTAGCACCACTTGCGCCTAAAGGATGTCCAAAAGCTATGGCTCCCCCGTTAACATTTACCTTTTCAGCATCTAATTCTAATTGACGTATACATTCAAGTGATTGTGAAGCGAACGCCTCATTTAACTCTACGAGCCCGATGTCTTTTAGAGTTAGGTTAGCTCGTGTTAAAGCTTTTCTTGAAGCGTAAATGGGACCTAAGCCCATAACGTTTGGTTCTAACCCTGCAGTTGCTCCAATCACATATTTACCGAGTGGTTTTAAGTTCAATTCCTTAGCTTTTTCAGCACTCATAATGAGTAATGCGGAAGCACCATCATTCACACCTGAAGCATTACCAGCTGTAACAGTCCCCCCATCGAAAAGAGGTTTTAACTTACCAAGTTTCTCAAGGGTAGTCTCCGGACGTGGATGCTCATCTTGATCTACTGTGATTTCAACACCTTTTGCATTAATATAGACAACAGGAACAATTTCTTCAGCAAAACGATTTTCTTCTAGTGCCTTTTTTGCCCGTTGTTGACTTTGATAGGCAAATAAATCCTGGCTTTCTCGTGAAATATCATATTGCTGGGCAACATTTTCTGCGGTTTGAGGCATTGAATCTGTTCCATACATTTCTTTCAACCTCGGATTAGTAAATCGCCAGCCGATCGTCGTATCCTGCAACTCCATTTTCCCTCGTGGAAATGCTTGTCCAGGTTTTGCCATGACGAAAGGAGCACGGGTCATACTTTCTGTACCACCTGCAATATAAATGTTCCCATCTCCTACTGCGATGGCTCTAGCTGCATACATTACTGCATCTAAACCTGAACCACAAAGACGGTTTATCGTGGTAGCTGCCACTTCCACAGGCAACCCTGCAAGCAACCCAGACATGCGAGCGACATTACGGTTATCTTCTCCAGCTTGATTTGCGTTTCCCAATACAACTTCTTCTATTTGATCCGTTGCTACATTTGGATTTCGTTCAATTAACGCCCTAATGACAACAGCACCTAAATCATCGGGTCTGACATCTTTTAATACGCCATTATATCTCCCAATTGGTGTACGAACAGCATCTACTATAACGACTTCTCTCATTTAGGAATCAACTCTTCTTCTGTTGTATAGTCGTACACACCTTTCCCACTTTTTCGACCAAGACGTCCTGCTTTGACGTATTGTTCTAAAAGTGGAGCGGGTCGATATTTTTCTCCTAGCTTTTCATGGAGATATTTCAAGTTATTAAGTCGAGTGTCTAGGCCAACTAAATCACCGAGTTCAAATGGTCCCATCGGATAATTTAAGCCAAGTTTAATGGCTTTATCTATTTCTTCGGGTGTACCAAGTCCTTCTTGTAGCATGAAAAACGCTTCATTTCCAACCAACGCACTGATTCGGCTAGTCACAAACCCTGGGAATTCATTTATAACAACAGTTTCTTTCCCCATATTGGCAGCTACTTGTCTAATCGTTGCAGCTGTTTCTTCACTTGTTTCTAAGCCCCGAACAATTTCGATTAAAGGCATTTTATGTACAGGGTTAAAGAAATGCATGGCAATGGTTTTATCTGGTCGCTTAGCAAAAGACGCAATTTCTGTCGGACTCATTGTTGATGTATTCGTTGCAAAATAACAATGAGAAGGAGCATGTTCTTCGATCGTCTCAAAAACCTGTCTTTTTATGTTTATATTTTCAGGAACAGCTTCAATGATTAAGTCAGCGCTTTGAGCTTCTCGAACTAAGCTACTTTCATAGTTTAAATTCTGTTTAGCATGCTCGGCTTTTTCTACTGATATCTTTCCTCTTGCGATTCCTTTTTCAAAAATGCTATCAATTTCACTCTTCGCATTATTTAAAGCAGCTTCATTAATATCAACAACAGTTACCGTATATCCTCCAACAGCTCCGACATAGGCTATTCCTCGACCCATTACGCCTGATCCTACAACGACAATACGTTTGATCATCTTAACACTCCTCCTTAACAGCTAAAGAATACGGACAGGGGTTATAAAAGCCCTGTCCGTAAAGTTACTTCATTTTTAAAGACCGAATGGATTCAATGGACGACTACCATAGTATGAAAGAATACTCTTCGTTTCAGAATAAAGGTCTAGTGTTTCAATGCATAGTTCGCGTCCAAATCCTGATTGTTTATACCCACCAAATGGTGTACCAGGGAAAGCAGAGAATGGACAGTTAATCATAACAATTCCAGCTTGTATCTGATTTGCTACACGTGTTGCACGAGCGCCATCTTTTGACCAAACCGCTGACCCTAACCCAAACTCTGTATCATTTGCGTATCGGACTGCTTCTTTTTCATCCTTAAACTTCATAACCACGACCACTGGACCGAAGATTTCTTCATTGACAATAGCCATATCATGATTCACATTACTTATGATAGTTGGCTCATACCAGAATCCATTTTCGTACCCTTCAGGTTTTACAACATTACCTCCGGCAAGGATTTCTGCTCCTTCTTTCTTAGCGGATTGAACATAACCGTCAATTGTATCGAGTTGTCCTTGATCGATAATTGCGCCCATATGCGTTGCTTTATCAAACGGGTTGCCTAACTGTAATTTTTTTGTTTTTTCTACAAACTTGCTCATGAATTCATCGTAAATATCTTCATGGACGTATAACCGTGAACGAGCTTCACACGATTGACCTGAATTGTAGAATATACCGAATAAAGAACCATCAACTGCAGCATCTATATCTGCATCTTCAAATACTAGACTAGGAGATTTACCACCTAGTTCAAGCGTGACACGTTTTAACGTTTCAGATGCTTTGCCCATGATGTCTTTACCAATAGGTGTTGAGCCTGTGAAAGCAACTTTATTCACACGTGGGTGCTCAACTAAAAAGTTTCCGACATCAGAACCTGAACCTGGAAGAATGTTAACTACTCCAGCAGGAACACCAGCTTCTGTACAAATTTCGCCTAAAATAATAGCAGTTAATGGAGTAAGAGATGCCGGTTTAACGATAACTGAACAGCCGACAGCAATAGCAGGTGCTACTTTCCATGCAGCCATCATCAGTGGATAGTTCCATGGAATGATTTGAGCACATACACCTACTGGCTCTTTCTCTGTGTAATTGTGGAATTGTCCTGGAACATTGTTAACTGTTCCGCGGTGACCAACGATTGCACCAGCGTAAAACTCAAAATCTTCAATAGCTTGAGTAACTTGCCCTTGAGCCGCATGAAGAGATTTACCTGTATCCAAAATTTCTAATTCTACAAGTTCGTTAAAACGACTGCGCATAATAGCTGCAATTTTATTTAATACTTGAGAACGTTTACCAACAGGATATTTTTTCCATTTACCATTATCAAAAGCATCTCGAGCTGCTGAAATCGCTTTTTCAGCGTCTTCTTTTGAAGCTTTTGCTACTTCTGCAATAAGTTCCCCAGTTGCAGGATTGTAGGTTTTAATGGTTTCACCCGTACTACTTTTCACCTTTTCTCCATTAATAAGTAGGTGATAAAATTCACGTTTCATCATTTCTGGTTCAATTTCATTTTCTCGAATAGTTGTCATTAAATTACTCCCCCTATTTTCCTGAATAAACAGGTTGTCTTTTTTCCATAAATGCATTCAAACCTTCACGGTGATCTTCTGTTTGACCAGCAATTCGTTGTCCTTGAGCTTCTACTTCCAAATAATCTTCAAATGATAGATCAGGAATCACTTTGAGTGAACGTTTAATTAAACCAATTGCTTTCGTTGGCATACCAGCGAGCCGTTTTGCGAATGAAGTTATATCTTCATTCCAAGAGTCCATTGGAATAACACGTGTTGCAAGACCCATAGCTACTGCATCAGCTGCAGCTACTTTTTCACCTAATATGGCTAGCTCTAAAGCTTTGGCATGACCCACTAGCTGAGTTAAATAATACAGATTCCCTGAATCCGGAATAAGTCCAACATGGATAAAAGCATTTAAGAAACTAGCACGTTCTGAAACCAGTCGGAAGTCACAAGCTAGTGCGAGACTAAATCCTGCACCAGCGGCTACTCCATTTACGGCAGCAATGATTGGTTTTTCACATTGTCTAATTTGCTTAACCATAGGACCGTAATGATCTCTTAAGACTTGACCATGATCCATATGTTCATCAACTTCTGAAAGATCCTGTCCAGAACAAAATGCACGACCTTCTCCTGAAATGACAATACAGCGAACTTGACTATCAAAAGTGGCGGATTTGATTGCTTCTTTAATCTCATGATTCATTTGGGCAATAAATGCATTTAGTTTGTCTGGTCTATTTAAATAAACCCATGCAATATCATCTTTCACTTCATATCGAATCGTCTCAAACATCCATTATCCTCCTTACTTACCTTGATAATCAGGTTTTCTCTTTTCAATAAAAGCGTTCATACCTTCTTTTTGATCCTGTGTTGCAAATAATAGATAAAAGTTTTTACGCTCATATTGCATGCCTTCATATAAGGAAGAATCAACTGCTTTATTAACTGAGTCCTTTATAAGGCGTAGGGATAATGGTGGTTGTTTGGCAAGTTTACCTGCGAACTTCATGGTTTCTTCCATAAGTAGTTCTGGTGCCACAATCCGATTAATTACACCGTATTTGAGAGCGGAATCCGCAGAAATACGTTCACCTGTCCATAACCATTCCAATGACTTTGTACGACCGACCAGTTTTGTTAGTCGCTGAGTCCCTCCTGCGCCAGGCATAACTCCAAGCCCGACTTCAGGAAAAGAAAATTCAGTCCCACTTGCAGAAATCAATACATCACAACAAAGAGCTAATTCGAACCCTCCACCAAAAACATATCCTTTTACTGCACCAATAATGGGTTTCTTAATAAGAGCTAAACGATCCCATTCGGCAAACTGATTCATTAGTTCAAGTCTAATTGGATCATCATCCGTCATCTCATCGATATCAGCGCCTGCTGAAAATGCACGGCCTTTTCCCGTTAAAACGATTACTCGGACATTGTCGTTACGATCAAACTCTTCCATTGCAATGACGATTTCACTAATCATCTTCCGGTTTAACGAATTTAATTGGCGTGGCCGATTAAGTTCAATAACTGCGGTACTTTCTATTAAAGAAGTTTCGATGAACTCGAAGCTACTCATTAGGCATCTTCACCAATCATCAATGTGACTAGATTTCCTGCAAACCCCATTAAGTCCTTACCAGATGCTTTTCCTTCAGGTGATCGTAAACCTTGTTGTAAATCTTCTAAACTATCATAAGTCATTTCACACATAAGGTAATATTTCGCGTCTCCGCCCATTGGTGACCCAGTCATTTTTGT